>CASBQM010000812.1 GCA_949127645.1 Synechococcales cyanobacterium PMM_0036 | reverse complement strand
TTGGGCAACTTGCTTCTTTAAGCTATCTACTTCAGTTTTCAGATGCACATTTTCATTACGAAGGGCTTTAACCTCAGCCTGTAGCGTCTGAATCTCAGGATTAGCGAAGGGTGGCGCAGAAACTCCGGCAGATTGAGCGGTTGGAACAGCAGTTTCGTTTGGTGGAACAAGTGGTGGAACAAGTGGCGGTGCTTTTTGAATCAACTGCTGGCGGCTCCTGGCTTTTGCCATTGCCGACTTAATAGCCTGCACTAGCACAGGCTGCTCAAACGGCTTGCCGACAAATTCAAAATAGCCAAACTGGTCAGGAACAGCTTTTTCGACATCCTCTCTGCGCCCAGACATCAGCACAACTGGGATGCTCTTCAGCCGAGGATTATCTTGCAGCTTTTGCACGACCTCCCAGCCATTCATCCGGGGCATGAAGAAATCTACTAGGATCAAGCTGAGATTTTCCTGGCTAACAATTTTTAGTCCTTCTACGCCATCGACGGCTTCCAAAACTTCAAAATTGCCTTTTGGAAGCATATCCCTAACCTGCATTCGGATGGTCTTGCTGTCATCGATAATCAGGACTTTTTGATTTGCCATCGCTAAAAAATCTCCTGTGGCGGCAGATTAGGCAGGGCTTTAAGGTCAGCCTTTATCCTAAGACAATCTAGAAAAAGGTTCAAATCCTTCTAGTTGACCTCTCCAATAGATTAGAACCCTATCCAGTTATGCGGATGGTAAGAGAAATCTACATCCGTAATTCTGCGCATCCTCAAGGGTTTTTACAGAGAAAATCCGTTTATTTACCCCGTCTTTACCGTTTACTTACAGATTTTTTGTGAGTCTTCCTGGAAGCCAAGATGCTGATTGATTAACGGAACACTAAGCGTAAATTGTTAAAGTTTTAGCTTGACGATCGTACCTAGCTTAAAAGATTTGATCTCAAGATTTATAGAGCCGTTAGTTCAGAAAGATTTCACGGAATCCTAAGAGTAACTACTTTGACTCAATGAAGATTTGCGCTGATAATGCTGGATTCTGACGGGTGCTGCCAATAATTACAGGAGAAGAGGGGCGCTCATCTGACGAAGGTAGCTTTGCTTTATTTAAGCTTTACGATCGCTCAGAGTAACCGCAATCAGAAGCAAAGACTAGGTAAAGATCGACTCATCTAGTGGCTTTCTCCTACACCTTTGGTATTTGATTGATTACATCGGGCTACAAAACGAGCTATTCCGTAGGTTCAGCTTATCCACATCTCTTAATGTCTTGAGCTTAAGCTCTAGCTAACCTAAAGCTCTTAATGCCGACGGGTGAGTTTTGCAGTAAACCTACTCTTCTGAGATTTTAAGGTTGAGGTTAGGATGTCCCTAAGCAGGTTTTTGACCGAGGCATTTGGCAACGCCCAAAGAGATTGGACTCGTGCTGAAAGACCTAAAGAACCAAGGTCACAGGAGATGCACAGAATCATGAATTCTTCAATGACCATTGCATCATCACTCAAGTCGCTAGGAGAATGAAATGTCCAGGGCAGAATCAGGAAACTCGCCACTTGAAGCTGAGAACGAGCCACCTCCATCGCTCAAAAGTAGGGCTATTAGTGGCTCTGCTTGGACGCTTGCGGGCGAATGCACTCAATATGTTCTGCGCTTAGGGGGAAATCTTGTCCTCACTCGCTTGCTTTTTCCTGAGGCATTTGGACTCATGTCCCTTGTCCAGGTATTTATCATGGGTCTGGAAATGTTCTCGGATGTGGGCATCATTCCAGGCATTATCCAAAATAAGCGCGGTGATGAGCCTGCATTCCTTAATACTGCCTGGACAGTTCAGGTCGGTCGAGGAATTATGCTATGGATCTTTGCCTGTGCAGTCGCTCTACCCGCGTCTCAGTTCTACCACGAACCCATGCTCATGCAGTTATTGCCCGTCAGCGGGCTAACGGCTTTGATCTCAGGATTAAACTCTACTAAGTTAGCCACTGAAAATCGCAGATTAGCGGTGGGCAGACTAACCATACTTGAGTTAGGGTCTTACGTCCTAGGACTCATTGTTATTGTGGTCTGGGCTTGGCTATCCCCCTCGGTTTGGTCGTTGGTAGGTGGTGGAATTGTGGGCGCTTTTGCCAAAATGGTTCTGAGTCATGTGTATCTCAAAGGAGAAAGAAATCGCCTCCACTGGGATAAGGAAGCCTTCAGATCGCTTCAGCAATTTGGTCGATGGATATTTCTAAGTACGGTTCTGACCTTTTTTGCTGGACAGGGCGATCGCTTAGTCATTGGTCGCTTGCTGGACGTGAAAGCTCTCGGAATCTATACAGTTGCCATTACGATGGCTCGTTTGGTAAACGAGACGATCATGAAGTTGGGGAGCAAAGTCCTGTTCCCGTCCTACTCCGAGCTAATTCGGGAACGCCCAGAACAGCTCTACGCTGCCCTGCGAAAAACCCGTCTCTTCTTAATTGCAGGTAGCTGGGTCGCTTCTCTATTCCTGATGATGTTTGGGGAAAAACTCATTAACTTTCTCTACGACGATCGCTATGCCGATGCAGGATGGATGCTGAAGGTTCTGCCTATCAATTCATTGGTTGGGGTTCTCATTTTTACCTACGACAACGCTTTACTGGCAATGGGTAAAACGTTGACCATGACCAGCCTTCTGGCAGTTCAGGTGGGAATAGAGCTAACGGCAATGATAGTAGGAGGCTACTTATGGGGCGAAAACGGCGTAATTATTGGAATATCTTGCTTCGCTTGGGTTCTCTATCCTCTTAAAGCTATCTTCTTTGCGCGCCTTTCGATCTGGCAGCCCGAAGTTGATCTACCTGTCATTGCTCTAGCAACTTCAGTAGTAGGCAGCCTCTACTTCTTCCACTTCTTCGGCTAGTTCATATTTCATAGCTCCGTACATTTTGTTGAAATTTCCGGTTAGATTCCCATGAGTCACAAGCCTCTAGTCTCAGTTTTAATGCCAGTCTACAATGCTGAGCGCTACGTCGCTCAAGCAGTAGAGAGCATTCTGTCGCAGACCTTTAGCGATTTTGAGTTCGTCATTTTAGATGACGGCTCGAAGGACACATCATTAAAGATTTTGAAGGAGTATGCCGCTAAGGACAAGCGGATTCATTTAATCAGTCGGGAGAACAAAGGCGTTATCCGAACAAGAAACGATTTATTAGCGCAGGCAACTGGTGAACTGATTGCAGTCATGGATGCTGATGATGTTGCTTTACCCGATCGCTTTGCCCTGCAAGTCGAGTTCCTTAATGCCAACCCTAACGTTGTTTGTGTTGGGGGTGCCCATGAGTTAATTGACGAAAAGGGACGGTTTCTGACGCGGTTGCTGCTCCCTGAGCATGACAATCAGATTCAGAAGTTGGCGCTAGCAGGACATGGGAGCATCTGTAATCCCTGCGCTATGATTCGTCGGGCAGCGCTAATAGAAATTGGTGGATATGACGAAACGTTGTCATGTGCTGAAGATTTGGATGTATGGCTCAAGTTAGGTGAAATTGGTGCGCTAGCAAATCTTAAAGACACAATCTTGAAATATCGGTTGCTCAAAAGCTCTATTAGTGAGAGGAATGGAGTCTTGCAGCGTCAAGCCGCCAGAGAGATCTGTGAGAGAGCCTGGTTACGGCGAGGGATTAAAGGGCATTTTGAAGCAGAGGAGCCTTGGCGACCGACCCAAGATGCTGCATCTCAACACCGCTTCATGCTTCAGTATGGCTGGTGGGCTTTCAATAGTGGGCATCTTGGGACTGCTAGTCTCTATGGAACGAAGGCGATCGCCGCCCTTCCTTTCGCTACAGGAGGTTGGAAGCTATTGACTTCTTCTGTCATGAAGCTACTGCCAGGAGCAGCACAAAAGGCTTAACTCAAAAGTTTGTAAAAGATTCATAACGGAGAACAATCATGAAAAAGCGTGTGATTGCTATTGGGCTAGATGCGGCTGATTACCGGGTCATGGAGAAGTGGATGGATCAGGGGTATCTCAAGAACCTGAGCCAACTCCGTAGCCAGGGAGCCTATGGACATTTGACTAACACCGTGACGTACTGTGATCAAGTTAGAGAAACCTCCATCACTGAACGGCTCTGGGCGAACACTTGGACGGGCTGCACCAGTAATAAGACGGGTTACTGGGGAATTGAAAAGTTTTATCCAGAAACCTATGATATGAGCCTTGATATCCGAGGAGCCTACGACTTCAAGGAGTATCCACCCTTTTATGGACTGATGGAAGACCGCCGTGTCATTCTGTTTGATCTGCTGTCTGCCTCGCTGTACGACAAAGTTGATGGATTGCAGATCTTAGGTTGGGGAGGTCACTTTCCAGCAACAGACAATTGCTCTAGTCCTCCCGAACTCCTGCCAGAGATTATTCGGAAGTATGGTGAACATCCTGTGTTCTACAAAGATGCTGGATTCTGGTGGGACAAAGAGTACGAGGAATGGGTTGAAAAAGGAATCAAGGATGCAGTCGCCACGCGTTCAGAAATTATTCGTGACTTGATGAAGCGTCAGGACTGGGATCTATTTTTAACCACGTTTGGCGAGACGCATAGCGCAGGGCATAATTTCTGGTATCTCAGCCAGTCAGATCATCCTCTGTATGACCACTTTAGAAAAGATAATGATCCCGCGAAAGACCCTATGCTAGCTTGCTACGAAGCAGTGGATCATGCGGTTGGAGAGATTCTTGCTGAGGCTCCTGAAGATGCTTACGTGTTTGTCTACGCAGTCCACGGCATTGCTGCCAATAACACTGACCTGTTTAGCCTAGTCTTTTTGCCTGAACTTCTCTATCGATTTAGCTTTCCTGGAAAAGTGGCTTTGGCACCGGGCAAGTTGGGAGAAACGCTACCGCCTGTTATTACTGATGCTTCCCTACCCTGGCCAGTAGAGATTTTGAAGACCACGACTCTGGCGAATCCCACCCTGATGCAGCGGCTTGTGAAAAAGCTGGTGCCTGGGCTATTCTCGCGCTTTTGGCCAGAACCTCAGATCACGGATATGTCTCAGCTAGAGGGTTCGTCAGCCAACTTAAATTGGATGCCAGGGATGTGGTATCGCTCTGCCTGGCCTCAGATGAAAGCTTTTGCGCTGCCAGCCTTCTCAGATGGGCATATCCGGATCAACTTAGAGGGACGGGAGAAGAACGGTATTGTCAAGCCCTCTGAATATGATGCTTTGTGTGAAGAGATTACCCAATTTCTCTATCGGGTTAAGGATGCCAGAACAGGAGAACCCATTGTTGAAGAGGTTGTGCGAACCAGACGATCGCCCAGTGATAGCGATCCTAAGCTGCCAGATTCCGATCTTGTGGTGCTTTGGAAGCCCGGTGTCAGCGATGTGATTGATAGTCCAGATTGTGGGCGCATTGGACCTGTTGTTTACGATCGAACCGGTGGGCACTATTTGTCACGAGGGTTCTTGATGGCAAAAGGTCCAGGAATTACTCCAGGCTCTAGCATTCCAGACGGGCAGGCTGTAGATATCGCTCCGACGATCATGAATCTAATGGATGTTGAAATCCCCTCACATTTTGATGGTAAACCCATTTCTCTCGTGAAGGCTGAGTCTTATATCGGTGTCTAGTTAGGCATTGAGACATCAGTATCAAGTCTGTTATGGTAAACTCGAACACTTTGCGAATAAGGGGATACAGGAGGTTCATTCTTGTATGGGAGCAAACCTCCTGTGTTTCGCTTTTATGCTCAACAGGATTACTGTAGTACTTTAATCATCCAGCATATTCTGCTAATGTCTCGGGTAAGCCATTGCGATATGTACTTAGTCCAAGATAGTCCAGGCTATGGATATTCTGAATAGGTTGTAGGAACGGGGGCTATATCTGCCTCACCTCCTTTAGCCATCTCGCAATCCGTTTAAAGTAGCCATATCAGAGTTTTCATTCTGTTTACAACACTTATTCTATTCTTTGGAAAGAGATATTATGCCATTAGTGAGTGTTGTTATACCGATGTACAACGCTGAAGCTTTCATATCGAGTACTCTGGATTCGATTTTGCAAGAGAAAACCGTTGATTTGGAAGTAATCGTTGTTAACGATGGCTCTACAGATAAGTCACTTAGCCAAGTGCTTGCCATCAACGATCATCGGCTCAGGGTTGTAGATGGACCTTGCCAAGGAATCTCAGCCTCGTTAAACGCTGGACTAGCAGCCGCAAAGTCCGACATTATCATGAGGTGTGATGCTGATGATCACTACCCTCCTGGACGAATAGCAACACAGGCAAATTGGTTGTCCCAACACCCAGAGTATGATGCTGTGTGTGGCGGCTTTTCAACTATTGATTTAGCGGGACGCTTGATTGCTCAATTTGATGTTCACAGCAACGCTAGAGAAATTACTGATGAGCTGCGGAGTGGTATAACTTCAACTCACTTTTGTACTTATGCTGTGCGGACTAAAGTTCTGAGAGCAATAGGGGGCTGTCGGCAGTATTTTAAAACAGCGGAAGATATTGATTTGCAATTGCGGATTGGAGAAATCTGTAGAGTACGCTATTTGCCTGAAATCTTGTACAACTATCGGCTTCATGATGCTTCAATTACTCACGTCCAAAGCAATGTTGAGCGAGAATTTTTTAGCTTAATGGCGATCGAATTTCAACAGCAGCGGCTCTTTCAGGGTAGCGATGACTTGCAGCGAGGCTGTCCACCAGCTATACCTCAAAGCACGGAAAGAAAAGCAATGAAGACTGGAGAACATATACAAAAGCTATTAATTCATCGAGCTTGGCAAGAACATCAAGCTGGACATAAATGGCAAGCGGTGACTACTGCAATTAGATCAGTTATGAGTCGACCTAGAACTCTAATGGCATGGAGTAGTTTATTTGCTTTGTGCATTAAACCCTCCGGCAGGAAAGCAGGTTCAAGGGTTAGCCCCTGTCCTGAGAACCTAGGGAAAAAGGGTCTTGCTGAATCGTAAACTCTCTGGGTTTTCCTCTATTTCTAAAAATCACTGTGCATACGAAAATATCTAGAAAACTCAAGATCTTTTTGCGCGTCAGCTTACGTCTAGCTGAACAGCCCTTCCTCATATGGATGCCTAGAGATTCTCTACATTCTTTCTCACACTCTACATGACAGCATATTATTGATTTCTTGGCTATCTCTTAATAAATGTTTCGAGGTTCCCTGAAGTTTGTGTAAAGGCTACCAACCTTGAATAGGAATTTACGCTTCAAAAAGCTTAACTTGAGTGATATAGAGATGCAGCTTGCCAAGATTAGATAGCTCGGATACGTGAGTCATGTTGTAGTGTGCAGATATGTCTACAGGGTTTAATCTCTACAGGGTTTAGTTTCTACAGGCATTAGTGAGTGGTGAGCAGCACTACGCTAAGACTAAGAGTTTATCTAAGTCAGATCCATTATTTCAAGTGTTTCTAGAACAGATAACTTTTATCGCTCTGCGCAAGTGGATTAGATTCATCCATTGCTTTAGTTCTAACTTAGGGTTTTACATTTAGTGCTAGAAAAATTTTAGATTTGCGGTAAATTAGCTCAAAATCATACATTTAATATTTTGTTAATATCTAGCCCCATCTGCTGATTTGAGATCGATTTCAGTGATGGTGAGATTATCATCACAGTATTTAATAAAGATTTTAGGAGACGATTAAATTGAGATTTAATGATCTTAGACAGCTTGAAGATAGCTTATTGATTGAGACAGATATTTGCATTGTGGGCAGTGGTCCCGCAGGTTTGTCGATCGCCAGAGAGTTTGCTGGAACCAATATTCAGGTTTGGATTATCGAAAGCGGCGGACTGGAAGAAGACCCAGATACTCAAGCGCTTTACAACATTGAGAGTGTGGGCGCTCCTCGAGTCATGCAGCAGGAAGTTATTCGCTCCCGTATTTTCGGCGGTAGTTCCCACATCTGGACAGGACGATGCGCTCCATTCGATCGCCTTGATTTTCAGGCTCGCCCCTGGATTCCTCACTCAGGGTGGCCCATTAGTCGTGAACAGATTGATCCCTATTTAGAGCGGGCTGGAGTCAATCTAGGTTTAGGACCTCATTGTTATGATGAGCAGCTATGGGAACTCTTTAAGGTTTCACGCCCCACTCCTCTGTTAGATGAACAGGTACTTAAATCTGCTTTCTGGCAATTTAGCAAAAGCTCTAAAGAACGGGGACAACCTACACGATTTGGGCGACATTTCATGTCAAGTCATGCGCCCAACGTGAATGTTCTGCTACACGCAAACGTGACCCACCTCAACACTAATGAGTCTGGAACACGTCTAGAATCAGTTGAAGTGAGTACGCTAGAAAACAGGCGAGGCTCTATCAAAGCAAAGGCAATCATACTATGCTGTGGCGGCATTGAAAACGCACGTCTGCTATTGGCTTCTAACCGAATTCTTCCGAATGGTGTTGGCAATCAAAATGACACGGTAGGTCGCTTTTTAATGGATCATCCAGGCTGCGTGATTGGTAGTTTTGATCCTCAGCGCTCTACAAAGGTTCGGAGTCGTTTTGGGCAGTATTGGCTCGATAACTCTCAGGGACGACACGTTTATTTGCAGGGAGTGACCTTAAGTCCAGAAATTCAAGCCAGAGAGGGGCTACTGAATTGTGCCGCCTTTTTAGAAGAGTACGCAGCCCAAGACGACCCTTGGATTGCATTAAAACGGATTAGAAAATCTCTCAAGAAACAGTCTAAAACCTCATTTCCAACGATCGATCAAGCTATGTTTTGGCGACGCGAGACTCCCACCGAAACGGCTCTGGCTCCGTCACTCTATCAAGATGCGATGGCAGTTTTAGGTCATCCGCACATTGCTTCTCAGGGCATTTATCGCAGACTTGCCAAACATCGTCCTCCTCTGCCCAAGGCTGAACGCATTGATCTCTACTGTCTGGTGGAGCAGTTACCCGATCCAGAAAGCCGCATCACGCTCTCGGATACCAAAGATGCGCTGGGGATGCCGCTCTCCAAAATCGACTGGAAAATCAGCGATCGAGAAATGCAGACGGTTCGTAGGTTAAGCCAAGTCCTTTGTCAGGAGCTTGAACGTATTGGTCTTTCACCGCCTACCCTTGCTGATTGGCTAGACGCGAAGGAAGATTGGCAATCTAATTTTACGGATAGGGCGCATCCCATTGGCACCACTCGGATCGCAGAGAACCCTAAAGAGGGAGTCGTGAATTCCGACTGTCAGGTTCATGGAGTCGAGGGACTGTTTGTTGCAGGAAGTTCTGTATTTCCTACAACAGGCCATGCCAATCCTACGTTAATGGTTGTTGCCATGTCTATCCGGTTGGCGGATTGGCTAAAGATCAATTACTTTAATCAGCAAGGGGGAGTTTTATAGGTGGCACAAGAAACAGCATTGCACAACTTTACTACCTATATCAAACCTACTCAAAGGGGAATGCTTCTAGTTCTACATCCTCCTTTGCGAGTCAATGAAGGAAAGCTGATTTGGGATGCTCAAGCCTGTAATGGGCTAGAACAATGGGCTAATAATTTTGGGTCGCTGATTATAGCTGCCCCTACCATTCCTGAAGCTGCTGCTGACCTAGACAAGATCACCGTATGGCGAGATGTTGCTACATTGAAAAACCCAGAACGGTTTGAATTTGTGCAGTTGCCCTGGGCTTACTCGCTGCCGGAGTTTGTGAGAACGTACAAAACCACGCGAAAATTGTTTGCTGAGCTAATTCAGCGGTGTCAATATTTGCAGTTTGCGATCGGCGGGTTGGTGGGTGACTGGGCGGCTATTGCTGCCTTGGAGGCGCGATCGCAGGGCAGAAATTATGCCATCCATGCCGATCGGGTAGAACACCAGGTGGTACGGCAAGTTGCCAAAACGGCTCGACTAAAAACTCGCTTAGCTGTTGGTGTCAGTTCACCGCTAATGGCTCAGCTTGAGAAGCACGTGATTAAATCTGCCAGTTTAGGATTATGGCATGGCAAAGACTGCTATGCAGCCTATAGCCCGTTTTGCCAGAATAGCTACGTTGTTCATGATGTCCATACCAAAGTTGGCGATGCAATCACGTCGGCAGCCTTTGCGGCAAAGGTGAAATCTGCCTTCACCGCTCCAGTATTGCGGATCTGTTATGCCGGACGAATCTCAGCTATGAAAGCTCCCCTAGAGTGGGTACGAGCGATCGGTGTAGCCAAAGATTTGGGAGTAAATCTACAGGCAATCTGGTTTGGGAATGGCGATCTGATGGATGAGATGAGAGCTTTAGTCTCGGAGTTAAAGCTTGACTCCTGTATCGAACTCTATGGGCTGGAGCGCGATCGCGGCAGGCTGCTGCAAAAGATCCGGGATGCTCACCTTATGGTCTTTACACACATTACGCCCGAGTCACCTCGCTGTCTGATTGAATCTCTAGTGAGCGGTACGCCTATTTTGGGTTATGAAAGCCAGTATGTGGAAGAGTTAACGGAGCATTATGGGGGCGGTGAATTTGTTCCGGTTCACGCTTGGCAGCAATTGGGTAAGCTGATTGCGGCGCTGTATCACGATCGATCGCGTCTAGCTCAGTTAATTCAGGAAGCTGGCATAAATGGCGCTCGATTCAATGATGAAGCGGTGTTTCAAGAGCGCAGTCAATTGATCAAACAGCATTTAGTTAATTGTTGAAAACCGGGCATTGCTGAATGCAAGTATGAATTGCCCTCATCCCAACCCTTCTCCCTGAGGAGAAGGGAGCTAGATCTCCTGTTCCCTCTCCATTTGGGAGAGGGCTAGGGAGAGGGAGGATTTGGCTGTTCATACTTCTATTCAGCAACGCCGAAAACCGGGAATAGTTCAGGATATATTGTCACAAAGATATATTGTCACAAAGGTATATTGGCGCAATCGTCTTGGTATCCAGAATCGCTCATCACGCAAATCGAGTAGCACAAAGCCGGGATTTCCGCGATCGTCTCTAATCTGAGAGAAAAGTTCTGACATTTGCGATTCTTATCATCAAGATGACCCACAATTTTATACATTGGATCAATATGAGTTTTTGTGAATTTGATATTCCTGATGCCCGACTCTGCGATCGCTTCTCCCTTGCTCCCATTTAACCTTCTTTTCCAGGAGCCTAGCGATAATGGACATTAGCCTGGTTCTTTCCAATGTCCTGACCCCGCCCATCCTGTTCTTCTTCCTGGGGATGCTGGCGGTTTTTGCTAAGTCTGATCTGGAAATTCCTCAGCCGATTCCCAAGCTATTTTCGCTGTACCTGCTGTTTGCGATCGGTTTCAAAGGCGGCGTTGAGTTAGCCAAAAGCGGGGTCAGCCTGGAAGTGCTGCTGACGCTCTCAGCCGCCATCCTCATGTCTATTGCGGTGCCCATCTACACGTTTTTTATTCTGCGGCAGAAGCTTGATCCGTATAATGCGGCGGCGATCGCGGCAACCTATGGCTCGATCAGTGCCGTCACGTTCATTACAGCCAGCTCATTTCTCCAGGCGATCGGGTTGCAGTATGACGGCTACATGGTAGCTGCACTGGCGCTGATGGAATCGCCTGCCATTATTATTGGCTTAATTCTGGTCAAAATATATGCCGCTAGAACCAGCGATCAAGAGTTTTCTTGGTCAGAGGTGATTCGAGAAGCCTGTCTCAACAGCTCAGTGTTCCTGCTGATCGGTAGCCTCGTGATTGGCGCGTTGACAGGTGAGCATGGCTGGAAATTTCTGTCGCCTTTTACCCAAGACATCTTTTATGGCGTTCTGACGCTTTTTTTGCTAGACATGGGGTTAGTTGCCGCCCGCAGGATCAAAGATTTGCAGAAGGCAGGAGCTTTCCTCGTTTCTTTCGGCGTACTGATTCCGATCGTGAATGCGGCGATCGGGTTAGTCATTGCTAAGCTCATTGGTCTATCGGAGGGAGATGCGCTGCTGTTTTGCGTCCTCTGCGCTAGCGCTTCCTACATTGCGGTTCCGGCGGCAATGCGTCTTACCGTGCCGGAGGCAAATCCGAGTCTCTACATTTCGACTGCGCTTGCCGTCACTTTTCCCTTCAACATTATTGTCGGCATCCCGCTCTACTTCTATGTTATTCGTTTGTTCTGGACTTAACAGCTCTTCACCTGTACTCTCCCATGCATCCCGTTACTCGAATGGAAATCATTGCTAGCTCTGCCGAACTGGCAAAAATTCTCGCTAGCCTCGATCAGGTAGGCGTTCCTAGCTACACTGTGATTCGCAACGTTGTGGGCAAAAGTCAGCAGGGTCAGGTTACAGACGACTTGGTGATGAGTCTGCTCGACAATGTTTACGTGATTGCCTTCTTCCCGCCCGATCTCACAAAGCGCGTGACCGAAGTCGTTCGTCCAATTCTCAACAAGTTTGGCGGCATTTGCTATCTCTCGGATGCTATGGAAATTCGATCGACGCTGCGGGTTGAGGCAACTTAGAGGATGTCTGAAAAGT
>CASBQM010000811.1 GCA_949127645.1 Synechococcales cyanobacterium PMM_0036 | reverse complement strand
TTCGCGCGATCGCTTGGAGAATTTGGTGCAACTTTGATGTTGGCAGGCAACATCCCTGGGCAAACTCAGACGATACCCATGGCTATCTATTTTGCCGTAGAGAGCGGATCATTTCAGGAGGCTTGGCTTTGGTCACTTGTCATTCTCTCGATTTCTCTTTTTAGCATCACTGCGGTCAGTTTATGGCAACAGGAGAGAAGCGAGAAAATAGAGAAAAATTATATTTCTCTTCTTCCTCATCTTCCTATTTCTCCATCCCCTATTCCCCAGTCTCCATTCCTCCAAGTCAATATCCAAAAGCATCTTCCTAACTTCTCTCTCAGAGTATCCTTTACGGCAGATCGGCATACTCTCGGACTATTGGGTGCTTCTGGCGCAGGGAAAAGCATGATCCTACGCTGCATTGCCGGAATTGAGACCCCTAGCGCTGGAAGAATTGTTTTGAATGGGCGAGTGCTGTTTGATTCTCAAGAGGGAATTAATTTACCCAGCCGCGATCGCCATATCGGCTTTCTCTTCCAAAACTATGCCCTGTTTCCGCACCTCACGGTTGCCCAAAATATTGCCTTTGGTCTGCCCCAAAGCACGCCAAAATCTGCGGTTAAACGGCAGGTGGAATCTCAGCTTGTTTCTGTGCAGCTTCAGGAATGGGGCAATTGCTATCCTCGACAGCTTTCGGGCGGTCAGCAACAGCGAGTTGCTCTGGCAAGAGCTTTAATTAACCGTCCTCAAGCGTTGCTATTAGATGAACCTTTCTCGGCATTGGATACTCATTTGCGAAGCCAGATGGAGCAGATCACGATCGCCACTCTAGAGCAGTACGCGGGTGTAAGCCTATTTGTGTCGCACAACCTGGAGGAGGCGTATCGAGTTTGTCAAAATTTGCTGGTGCTAGATCGAGGGGAGGCGATCGCGGCTGATTCTAAACAGAATATCTTTGAGCAGCCCAAAACCGTTAGCGTTGCTCAGCTTACGGGCTGTAAGAACTTCTCTCATGCTGTGTTTGTTCAGAGTGAGCAAAATGGGGTTAATCAAATAAAGGCGATCGATTGGGATTGTATCCTTACCTGTACTCAACCTATTCCACTAAAGCTTGTTCAGATTGGAATTCGCGCTCACCAGATTACGTTTTTTTCGGAGGTCGAGTTAGCGGAATTAAAGAATATCCTGGACAATATTTTTCCCTGCTGGCTAGCTGCAACGAGCGAAACACCGCATCGCATGACGCTATTTTTGAAGCTGCATCATCCGCCCGCAAGCTCTAGGGATTACCATATCCAAGCAGAAGTCTTTAAGGAAAAATGGCGGGTTCTCACAGATCAACCATTTCCTTGGAAGGTTTATCTCGATCCGCTACGGCTTATCTTATTGGAGTGACTTAATTTTACTGGAGCAGAAGTCATGATGGAGAATTTCAAAGCCCTGGCTAAACTTTACAAAGAGGCACTGCTTAACGATGTCCTGCCTTTCTGGCTGCAACATTCGATCGACTGGCAGCAGGGGGGCTATTTCACCTGTCTCGATCGCCTGGGTAAAGTCTATGACACCGACAAGTTTATCTGGCTGCAAAATCGCCAAGTATGGACATTTTCGATGCTCTACACTCAGATTGCCGAGGCAGAACAACAGCAAGATTGGCTCAAAGCCGCTGCCCATGGCGCTAATTTTCTGGCAAATCATGGACGAGATGCGGAGGGCAACTGGTATTTTGCGCTTGATCGCGCTGGCAATCCGCTAGTGCAACCCTACAATATCTTTTCTGACTGCTTTGCGGCAATGGCGTTTAGCAAGTATGCGCTGGCAGCGGATGCAGATTGGGCAAAGGATATGGCGTTACAGGCGTATGGCAACGTGCTGAGCCGCAAGGATAATCCCAAGGGCAGCTATACCAAAACTTATCCCGGCACACGTCCGATGAAGTCTTTGGCAGTACCCATGATTTTAGCCAATCTTTCACTAGAGATGGACTGGCTGTTGCCGAGTGAAAAACTTGAGCAAATTCTGGATGACACCGTTCGGGAAGTCATGGCTGATTTTTGCCATGACGGCTTAATGTATGAAAATGTTGCCCCAGACGGTTCACATCTCGATTGTTTTGAGGGACGGCTGATCAATCCCGGTCACGGTATCGAAGCGATGTGGTTTATTATGGAGATTGCCGATCGCCGCAACGATACCGCGCTGATTCACAAAGCTGTGGACGTAGTGTTAAATATTCTGAACTTTGCCTGGGATACCGAGTACGAAGGGCTGTATTACTTCATGGATGCAAAAGCATATCCCCCTCAGCAGTTGGAATGGGATCAAAAGCTGTGGTGGGTGCATCTGGAATCCTTGGTGGCGCTGGCAATGGGCTATCGTCTGACCGGACGTGAGGAGTGCTGGGACTGGTATCAAAAGCTGCATAATTACACTTGGTCGCACTTTGCTGATCCAGAATATGGCGAGTGGTTTGGCTATCTCGATCGCCAGGGTCAGGTATTGCTCAACCTTAAGGGTGGTAAATGGAAGGGTTGCTTTCATGTACCGCGATCGCTATACCTCTGCTGGCAGCAATTTGAAGCATTGAGCAAGAAAACTTGAGCAAGAAAACGATCTAGAGTAAAAGTCGTTAAGTTTTAGTGTTTAAGATAACCAGTTTTCTTAAAGGCACAACATACTTTACGAACCCAAAGGCGATCGCCAAACTCAAAATTCCTGAAGCCATCCAGAGCGGCGCAATCTTTGCTATCCATAAGCCGATGAGAATTAGCGCAACACCATCTGCCATCAAAACTGGGATACGCTGAGAAATGCCACAGGGTTCAATTGGAGATACGTTAGAGGGATAGAGCTGGATATTGGCAAAGCTATTAAACCAAACTTGACTCAGCAACACCAAAACCGCACCCCAGCCTAACCAAATTGCAGCAGCATAGAAACCCATTAGCTCCAAAACGATCGTGCTAACTGTAACTCTGTAGAAATGATTTAGGCGATCGTCCCGAACTTGCCCGTCCCGAACTTGCCCGTCCCGAACTTGCCTATCCCGAACCTGCTGC
>CASBQM010000810.1 GCA_949127645.1 Synechococcales cyanobacterium PMM_0036 | reverse complement strand
GGAAATCTACCGCCCAGATGGACAAAAATTCCTCACCTTTCTAGAATTGGGTCAACGAGCTGAAGCAGAATGCCAGAGGGCTGAAGCAGAATGCCAGAGGGCTGAAGCAGAACGCCAGAGGGCTGAAGCGGCAGAGGCTCTGTTGGAACGTTATCGATCGCAGTTTGGTGAATTGCCGTGACGCTCCCAAATGCGGCTCCTCGCGCTGGATACACGCTGCCTGTGTTTGCTTGTGCGGCGGCGATCGCGGCTCTCCGTCATCTCCATCAAGCGAGACTGACAGAATTGGAAAGCATCTCCAGTATCTCTATTGATCTCCTAGAGCCACCTGAGACGGCAGAAATTGCGGTCGAACAAGTTGCTAGACTCAGCCCCAATTCGGCACTTGCCATTACCCGCAGCGATCCGGGCGACAACCTGGATTTGACGCGACACACTCCTATCTGGGCGCTAGTAGAGCTGAATGTGGTTGGACAGACAGAAGCGATCGCCATCCAAGGCGGTGAAGGGTTGGGGAGGCAGAATGACCAGCCTGCAATCTATGCCTATGCTCGACGGCTACTGCAAGAGAATTTGGGGCGACAACTGCGATCGGGAGAAACCTTACGGGTGAAGATCATTTTGCCGGAAGGAAAGGCGTTAGCTGAGCGTACATCCAATGCTGCCTTTGGAGTGGTGGAAGGTCTTTCGCTATTGGGCACCTCAGGAATTTCGCAACCCCTCAGCGCACCAGGGCAATTAGAGATCTTTCGGCAAGATCTGCAAAATAAGGCAAAACACGATTGTCTGGTTTTTTGCATCGGCGAGAATGGTCTGGATTTGTCTCGAAAACTAGGCATCCAGTCCGATCGCCTGGTAAAAACGGCAAATTGGCTAGGACCGCTGCTCGTGGAAGCTGGAATGCAGGGTGTTCCATCGGTGCTGCTCTTTGGCTATCACGGCAAGCTGATTAAGCTTGCGGGTGGCATCTTTCATACGCATCACCATGTTGCCGACGGGCGGCAGGAGATTTTGGCGGCATACTGTGCCAGTCTGGGCTTGCCTACGCCAGAGGTGCAAATTATTCTGGCTAGCCCAACTACAGAAGCGGCGTTGAAACATCTGCGAGAGTTGGATAGCGAGTGGGTTGAGTCGGTTTATGGGGCGATCGCTCAGCAAATTGACCAGCGTGCTGCCGCCTATATTAAGGTTCACAGCGATCGCGCGGTTGCTGTGGGGTCAATCCTGTTTGACCGCGATCGCCGAATTATTGTTCGGAGTCCAATAGGCGCTTCGCTTTTATCCAAAGTTTGTTAATTTTTCTTCAGGTTTGCTAGTCTAAGTAGAATATCTAAATTTTGTTACATTTAATTGCTTCTTTTAATTTTTAGCATCCAAATCTTTGATATGTTTATTCATCCCTTTAGAACTCACATCAGGACTCAGCGGTGACTCTCCAAACTGAAAACCCCCCGCAGACTTCATCTACTCCCCAGCTCGATCGCCAAATGATCGTTATTTTGGACTTTGGTTCTCAGTATTCTGAGCTGATAGCCCGTCGAATTCGTGAAACTCAGGTCTATTCAGAAGTTCTGTCTTACCGTACATCGATCGAACAACTGCGGCAGTTGAGTCCTAAAGGCATTATTCTTTCGGGTGGACCTAGCTCTGTCTATGATTCCCGGTGCCCCTCAGTGCGATCCAGAAATCTGGAGTTTAGGCATTCCTGTGCTGGGCGTTTGCTACGGGATGCAGGTGATGGTGCAGCAGTTGGGCGGCGGTGTGGAACGAGCAGAGCGCGGCGAATATGGCAAGGCTTCCCTACATATCAACGATGCCACAGACCTGTTGACATCCGTGGATAATGACACCGTGATGTGGATGAGTCACGGAGACTCCGTAACCTATCTGCCTGAAGGATTTGAGCTATTGGCTCATACGGACAATACACCCCAAGCCGCCATCGCCGACCCGACCCGCAAGCTTTACGGCGTTCAGTTTCATCCCGAAGTTGTGCATTCTCTAGGCGGACAGGCGCTAATTCGCAACTTTGTGTATCAAATCTGCGGGTGTGAACCAACCTGGACGACGGATGCTTTTGTCGAAGAGGCGGTGCGGGAAATCCGGGCGCGGGTAGGCGACAAGCGAGTGCTGCTAGCGCTCTCTGGCGGGGTAGATTCCTCAACGCTGGCTTTCTTGCTGCATCGGGCGATCGGCGATCAGCTAACCTGTATGTTTATCGATCAGGGCTTCATGCGTAAGGGTGAGCCAGAGCGGCTAGTGAAGCTATTCCGAGATCAGTTTCACATCCCCGTAGAGTATGTCATGGCGCGCGATCGCTTCTTGGCGCAAGTCGTTGGAGTCACCGATCCTGAAGTAAAGCGTAAGCGTATTGGGCACGAGTTCATCAGCGTTTTTGAGGAAGAATCCAAGCGGCTAGGACCCTTTGATTACCTGGCGCAGGGTACGCTCTATCCAGACGTGATTGAATCTGCTGATACAAACGCAGATATAAAAACAGGCGAACGGGTGGCGGTCAAGATCAAGAGCCATCATAACGTGGGTGGATTGCCGAAGGATCTGCGGTTCAAGCTGATTGAGCCGCTACGCAAGCTGTTTAAGGACGAAGTGCGAAATGTAGGGCGATCGATCGGTCTGCCTGACGAAATTGTGCGTCGTCAGCCGTTTCCAGGACCTGGCTTAGCGATTCGGATCATTGGTGAAATCACCGCTGAGCGCCTGAATATTCTGCGCGATGCTGATCTAATCGTCCGTCAAGAAATCAATCGTAGCGGTATGTATCACGAGCTTTGGCAAGCTTTTGCGGTGCTGCTCCCCGTTCGCAGCGTTGGCGTGATGGGCGATCAGCGCACCTATGCTTACCCGATCGTTCTGCGGTTTGTGACGAGCGAAGATGGCATGACGGCAGATTGGGCAAGAGTGCCTTACGATTTGCTGGAAACCGTGGCGAATCGCATTGTTAACGAGGTGCGTGGCGTAAACCGAGTAGTTTATGACATTACTTCTAAGCCGCCTGGAACGATCGAATGGGAATAATTCGAGTAGGAATGATCGAGTGCGAATGATGGGGCGATCGCTCTTAAAATCTAAAAAGAAGTTCTAAAAAGAAGTTCTAAAAAGTTTCCTATAGTTTTCCACAGGTTTTCCACAGGCGTTCTCCAGACAGGGCAACACTTGTGGAAAATCTGCCCAAAATCTGTGGAAAACTTTGAGTCACCTGTGGAAAACTATAGGAAGAATATGGGGTTGATTAGCGTCCCATCTGACGCTTTAGCCTCTCTAGCTCCTCTTCGGTTTCCCACTGCTTAAATTTTTGTTCTAGGGGATCGGCGCTCGAATTGCTGAAGCGGTAGTTTTGATTCCATCCTGAAGTCTGCCACTTTTGCTCAGCCGCCTGAGAAGCGGCTGCCTGAGATGCTGAAGCCTTTGCTGCCTGAGCTTGATCCTGAGCTTCGACTATCTTAGTTTTAACTTCCTGCTTACGAACCTGGATTTGCTGATGCAGTTCTGTAGCCTGCTTAATCCGATCTTTCACGACCTCCATTTGTCCCCAAAGTTGGTTGCCCTGACGCAACAGAGCTGCCTCTCGTTCTTCAGCGGGCTTCAGCAAATCTAGTCGCTGCGCCGTTTTGGCTTTCTCAATTCGCATATGCCAACGCTGGACTTCCTGAGCGGTTGCCAGAATCTCGTCCTGAATTTTCTTCTCTCGCAGACGCAAGTCTGCCAACAGGCGAATCGTTTCTTCTTCTTGTTCCCGCAACTTTTCGTCTAGCGCCATTAGCTCTAGGTCAGGATTGCTACGAAGAAACTCTTCTAGCCGCATCTCTAGAAATGTGCTGAAATCCTCAAACAATCCCATAGCGGCTGCTCCTGTTGAAAAATCTGCCTTTTTATCGTAACAAGTCCGCTTAAAAAACAGGTCTGCTAAAAAACCTGTCGTTGCCGCTATAGCTCCTGCTTTTGGAGGTAGAGCAACCAATCTTGATGGGGTCGCTCACTCAAGCATTGCTCTAGAGTCAATGGCTTAATTTCTGCATCAAAATCAATGTGCCTCAGGGCAAAACCTTCTGTTTCGATCGCCCGAAGAAATGCTGCCGGGTCAGCATATCGACCGCAGTTGAATTCTAGGACGATCGCCACATGACAGTGCTGGCGCAAAGTCTGCTGCATTCCTCGCCAGATTCCCTCTTCCGCACCCTCAGCGTCGATTTTGATAAAATCAACGGCTGACCAATCGGCTGTGATTTGATCGATCGTGGTGGTTTCCACTTCCAGCACCTCATCGGCAGCAGTGACGGCGTGAGTAATACTGGCGTTCATGCCCCTGCCCTGAGGAATGAACAGCTTAATTTTTTGCCCAACGCGATCGGAAACCGCATCCGATCGCACCGTTGTGAAAGTCTGATGCCCATTGACCTCGATCGTTTGACGCAGAAGGGCAACAAGTTTTGGGTTCGGTTCTAGTGCAACTACCCATCCTGAAGTGCCGACGATTCCTGCCATTAGCAACGTGTAGTAGCCGTGATTGGCTCCCACGTCAATGCAACGCCAGCCCGGTTGCAGAATTCGCGCCATTGCAAGAGTTAGCCAGGGTTCCCAAAATCCATTTAGAGAAAGATGCGGCACAATGCCAATATCTTTGCTGTCAGCATACAGGAGATATTTTGCTAAGACTCGGCAGAGCAGCGTATCATCTCCCAGATAAGCCGTTTGGCAAGCCGCACGACAGGTGTCGGTAAACTCTGCAACGGCCATGGTAGCGATCGCTTTGCTCTTATGAATCAACGCCTTTCGATCTGATTGCCCTGGACGCTGATTGCCTTGACGCTGAATGATTTTCTCCAAATGAGTCAAACGGTTTAATACTGCATTTAAGGCGCTATGAATCTCATTGCTATCTTGCGATTTGCCGCCTTGCGATTTACCGAAAGAGAGCTTTCTAGCTTGATTTACCTTACCCAAGAGCCGTTGTGCTGGATGTATCTTAACTGGACTATCGCCACTTTCAGCAGGATTTACATAAGCCCAAAGCGGTTCTAAATGCACAGAATCAATATCCGAGACAATATCCTGTCGGCGGGTAAACAGAACAAAAACTTCGTTGGCAAAGACGGGCTTGAGCGCTGCAACCGTATGATTTAGAAAAACAGGATCGAGCTTCTGCAACAAGCCTTTGTGCAGCAGAACCCAGCTAATTTGGCTAACTTCTAGGGTTGCCGTCGCCTCGTAGGAATAGGTATTTAGAAACTCTTTCTTAAAGAGCTTTGGTGCTACGAGCTTTTCCTCGGCTTGCAGATAGGTATGGAGAAAAGATTTAGCATTCCGCCAGTGGAAGTCGTTACTCATTAGAAAGTCATCGTTTAGAAAATCATTGCTTAGCAAGTCATTAATTT
>CASBQM010000809.1 GCA_949127645.1 Synechococcales cyanobacterium PMM_0036 | reverse complement strand
GGCGATCGCTTGCTTTGCCGCATGGGTGACGATCTGGGCGTTGGTTCGCAGTAGATCATCTCGACTCATGCCGGGTTTGCGGGGTAAGCCTGCCGTAATCACGACAATGTCTGAGCTATGGGTATCGCCATAGTCAGAGGTGCCCGTGATTTTGCGATTGTGCCCCTCAATGCCGCTAGACTGCATCAGATCTAGGGCAATGCCCTGGGGGCGACCGGGTAAAACATCTAGCAGCACCACATCTGCCAGATTTTTTTCGGCGATGCGCTGAGCCAGTGCCGCACCCACATTTCCAGAACCGATAATTGAAACGCGAGTTGAGCGGTGATGCGGAAAATTTGAAGTCATGAATTAAAGAGGTCAAAATCTGCGTAGAAATCCAAATCTCGCCCCTAGACGCTAGGAATCCGGCAAAAATTAATTAACCTTTTCTAATTGATCGGCTTTGAGCCAAAAATTGGGGGTCGGCACGTAACCAAACTTAACTAAAACGTAATCACCTTTGGCATCCAGCACTTCGCCTTTAGTCTCAAAAATATAGGAAGGAAACCGCACATCGCTTGCTTTTGCCTCCAGGCTATTTTCAAGCTGCTCCCGAATTGCCCGAACCACATCCCCTTTTTTGACTGCCATATTTCTAGCTTATAGGTTGACTAACGCATTGTTTAGCTCGATTGCCCTGATTTTAGCGGATTTTAGCAATCTCTAGTCTTTTGCGGGTGCCTGAATGCTGTAGGTGCCGCTCGGGGTTTTGACGACCTTGCTGCCCAGAGCCTCAATGCGATCGATCGCCATTTTTTGAGTGCGATCGTCGGGCGCAGTGCTGAGAATCATCGTCCATGCCGAGACCTGCGCCGTTTTGCTGTTAGGGTTTCGGGTCAAAAAATCGACCGTTTGCTGGGAGCTTTCCGCAATGTCTGAGCTTCCAGGTAAGGAGGAAAGTCGCGCCCAGCTTGCTGCCGTTTGAAAAGACTGCCGAGCAGCTTGGGCATCGCCTAAAAACAGCAGTTGATCAATACCGAGTTGTCGCCAAGCGTAGTAGGAGCCAGGTGGCACGTTGGGCTTGAGGGATTGCAATCCCTGCTTGATTAGCGCCACGGATTTTTCGGGCATCCCGGCATAGAGAGAGATGCTGGTAGACGCAAACGTGTAGGTATTTAGGAAGTAGGGATCGCGTCTCAAAATTACTTCAAAGTAATCCGAGCTAAGGCTGTAGTCTGTCTTGGTACGAGCTGGCTCGTCGCCAAAGTATTGAAGAAAACCCAGGAAAGACCAGTCGGCAATTAAATTATTGAAGCCGAAGCCCGGAAGATTTTTCAAAAGACTGAGGCGTGCCCGCTCGACCTCCGTTTCCTGATGAATTTTTTCGGCAGAGACCGTTTGGCTACGGTTTGCCAAGCGTTGAATTTGGGGGAATTGCAAAGAGGCGATCGCCCCCCCAAAGATCAAGGTAAGGGCGATCGGCACAATCACAGGTTTCCAATCTCGATTGAAGGCTGCTCTCAAGACTGTTCTCATAAAATTCAAGCTGATCCTTATCTAGGCAATTAGGAAATCTCTAGATAAATCATTCCCAATTTTAGACATCCTTGCTGAATCATTCTTGCCGAGCCATCTCAAATCCAGTCTAAATCCAGCCATTCTCAAGATTTGAGTGTCAAGATCAGAGTAGCCACAAACCGCCTAGCTTTCCGTGCAAAATCTCCTATGGCAGACCGACCTGTTTCGATCGCGCAGCATTACCATAAACGCACCAAATACCATCCGGCTACCCTCAGAGACACAGATCTAGATTGGTCAAAACAGCCCAGTCCCTTTAAGGAGTATAAGATCGGTGCGTCTTTTGACCTGAAGCCTTACTTAAAGCCTTACTTATTGGATGAGTCGGAACAAGTTGATAAAGCTGAGGCGAATCGTCTTGGGAAAGATCGTCATGCTGAAGTTCATCATGCTGAAGATCGGGGCTGGCAGAGGCTTTCACGGCTGCTGTTTTACAGCTATGGGCTAACGGTTAAGATGACGACCCGCATGAGCAGCGAGATGATATATCTACGGGCTTCCCCGTCGGCGGGGGCGCTGTATCCTGCTGAAATGTACTTGATTTCTAGAGGCACGCCGCTCCTCGCCGCAGGGCTATATAACTATCAGGCTCAAAGCCATTCGCTGCTTCGCTTTTGGGATGATGAGGTCTGGTCAGTCTTGCAGGATGCTTGCTTTTGGCATCCTAGTTTGGATGAGACTCAGATGGCAATCGTTGTTACGGCAGTGTTTCAGCGATCGGCATGGCGATACCAAGATCGCGCCTATCGTCGAATTTTTCTGGATACGGGGCATTTGTTGGGCAACATCGAGCTAGCAAGCGCCATCAGCGACTATCGTCCTCATTTAATTGGCGGATTCATGGATGAAACCGTGAATCGGCTGCTCTATCTTGATCCAGAGCAGGAAGGCGCGATCGCTGTTTTAGCCCTTGCCGATCGCCTGGATATTCGTGAAAATCTGCCGCTGGCTCCCACCTGCCTGCCGTCTGTGCGCCAAATGGAGTATCCTAAGCTGCCAGATGGTGAGCTGCTGACCTATTTTCACAGAGTGACGCAGATTCCCGCTACTCAAGACGCACCTTCGCTCAAAAAGCTGGTTGAAAAGCAAACGCTTCAAGTTGCAGCACCCGCCCAGACCGACAAGTATAACGTTCCCTTTTGCCTGAAAGTTTCGATGCATCATACCGCTCCGATTCAGTGGGGAGAGAATCTAGTGGATTTGGCAAGCACGATTTTGAAACGGCGATCGACTCGTGCCTTAAATGGGGCAAATCTAAGCCTGGATGAACTCAAGACGCTGCTAGATTTCACCTACCAGCCGCAGAACTATGTAGAGCAAAGTCTTGACCCTGCTCCTGACTATTTTGACTTAAACCTGATTGAGACATTTATTGCGGTTTCAGGTATTGATGGACTAGAGGAAGGCTGCTACTACTATGCGCCTAAAGCTCAGGAACTCCGGCAGATTCGGTTCAAAAACTTCCGGCAAGAGCTGCATCGACTGTGCCTAGGGCAAAACTTGGGGCGCGATGCGGGGGCAGTGCTGTTTCATACGGCAGATTTAAACAGAGCAACCTTGCAGTATGGCGATCGCGTCTATCGCTATTTGCATATGGATGCGGGGCATCTAGGTCAGCGGCTAAACTTGGCGGCGATTCGGTTAGGCTTGGGAGTAAGCGGCATTGCCGGATTTTTTGACGATGAGGTGAATGAGGTGTTAGGCATCCCGCTTGATGAAGCGGTGTTGTATATCACCGCGCTGGGGCGACCTCGGCGTTGAGCGTTGGGATTGCATCGCCATTACCCAAGAGCAAAGTTAGGCTAAAATTATGCGTCCACCTAGCATTAGAGCCAGTCGTATCAGTTGTGTCCTGGAAACAGGAGAAGCTAAGCTATGGGTCTTGCTGGTCGGTGTCAATCATTATGATGAACCGCACTTTCCAGAATTATCCTGTGCGGCGCTGGATTGTCAGGGATTGGGAGCGGCGATCGCCTCAGCAACGCAGACTTTTCCAAAAAAGACAGTTCTGATCCATCACGATGCATTTGAGCAATATTCGCGAGAAAAGAGTCCACAGCCCTTAGC
>CASBQM010000808.1 GCA_949127645.1 Synechococcales cyanobacterium PMM_0036 | reverse complement strand
TTCCAAAGCTCGTTCCAGATTCATGTCGATCGGGGTTTGAAGCTGCACCAGTTCTTCACCGCCAGAAGCACGGTGGTTGGTGAGCTGCTTGGCTTTACAGACGTTTAGCTCCAAGTCTTGCTGACGGTTGTGTTCGCCAATAATCATGCCTTTATAGACTTTGGTACCAGGCGAGATAAAGAAAGCGCCTCGATCTTCAGCTCCTTTCATTGAATAAGAAGTAGAAACTCCTTCTTCAAAGGAAATTAGCACCCCGTTTCGGCGAGTCTCAAATTCGCTGATAATCGGACGATAGTCCAAGAAGCTATGGTTCATAATGCCGTCGCCGCGAGTCAGGCGCATAAACTCGCCCCGGAAGCCAATCAAGCCGCGCGCTGGAATCAAAAACTCTAGCTGACTGCGACCGTTACCCCCCACGTGCATATCCTGCATTTCGCCTTTGCGCTGACCCAGACGCTCAATACACCCACCCACGGCATCTTCAGGCACGTCCAGCACAAGCTGCTCAAACGGTTCGCAGGGTCGTCCACCGACTTCGCGGTAGATCACTTCCGGCTTAGAGACCTGAAATTCGTAGCCTTCGCGTCGCATCGTTTCGATCAAAATGCCCAGGTGCAGTTCACCCCGACCCGCAACCGCTAGCTTGTCGGGTGAATCGGTGTCTTCGACGCGCAGCGCCACGTTGGTTTCTAACTCTCGCATAAGGCGATCGCGCACCTGCCGAGAAGTCACGAACGTGCCTTCCTGACCGCAGAAAGGCGAGTCGTTGACTGAGAAAGTCATCTGCAAGGTTGGCTCATCGACCTTAATCAGCGGCAAAGCCTGGGGATTAGTGGGGTCGGTAATGGTCTCACCAATGTTGGCATCGGCAAAGCCCGTGATTGCCACGATATTACCCGCCGAAGAGGATGCCATTTCCACCCGCTTCAAGCCGTCGAAGCCCAGCAGCTTGGTGATTTTTGCTTTGACGATCGATCCATCTTCTTTCACTAAAGCAGCCTGCTGACCCATCTGAATCACGCCGTTGTGGATCTTGCCGATGATGATTCGACCCATGTAATCCGAGTAGTCTAACGTTGTTACCTGAAGCTGGAGCGGCTTTTCGGGATCGCCCACTGGAGGTGGAACATGATTAAGAATCGCCTCAAACATGGGCTTCATGTCTGATGATTCATCTTCTAGAGTATTTTTGGCATAGCCCGCTAGCCCTGAAGCAAACAGGTAAAAGAAGTCACATTGAGCATCATCTGCTCCCAGCTCTAAGAACAGATCAAGCACCTTATCGACCGATCCATGCGGATCGGCTTGAGGGCGATCGATTTTGTTGACAACGACGATCGGCCGCAAACCCTTTTCTAGTGCCTTTTTCAGCACAAAGCGCGTCTGAGGCATCGGACCTTCGTTGGCATCGACGATTAAGATACAGCCGTCAACCATGCCTAGCACCCGCTCCACTTCGCCGCCGAAATCGGCGTGTCCGGGGGTGTCAATGATGTTGATCAGCGTTTCGCCATAGTGAACGGCAGTATTTTTGGACAAAATCGTAATGCCCCGCTCCCGCTCCAGCGTGTTGGAGTCCATGACGCAGTCCGGAACCTCTTCGCCCTCACGGAATGTACCGGACTGTCGCAGCAGAGCATCAACGAGCGTAGTTTTGCCGTGGTCAACGTGAGCAATGATGGCAACATTGCGAATAGGCAGAGTCATAAAAAAGTTCCGGTAGAGAAATGTAGGAGAAGTCTTACTAGGGTGGATTCACTTCTTAATAGAGTCTTCCTTGCTTCTAGAAAGAATTCCGTGTAAAGAAGCCGTCATGATCTTATCTTAACTGTTCGTAAAATAACTGGCTTTCTCAGAAGATGAGTTAGGGCTACATAATGCACCCGCAAGGGCACCCGCAAGGATACTGGTCAAAATCTTCTGAATTCAGGAGATCGCAAATTCACTCAAGGGCAGGCAAATAGACAGCCGTGATCACCGGGAAATGGCGCTCAACAGCCTGAGACAGAAATTCCAGCATGATTCTGAGTCTGAACAAGCTTGCGTAGACGACTCGATCGCCGCGTTGGCTGCGACTGACAAAGACCCACAACAGATAAACCCAGAGATTGACCAGAATAAACGCTAGAGACATCAATCGTGACGTAGGCGAAAAACCGGGTGGTTCCAGATTTGGCTTGAGAGCGATAGAGATAGGGAGCCTCCGCTGCATTGGGCGTGCCGTAGTAGGGAATCAAGTGCAGGTCAATCGCCAACTGCTGCCGTTTCTTGGCAATCTTGGGCGGGATGCGACTTTGCAGTGCCGCATTGAGCTGATGCTCCACTGTCGCCCTATCACTCAGTTTGTCGAGGTGATAACCCCGTTGCCACTCGGTACCCCTTCAAGTTGTTTCACCGTATGTTCGAGGTTATCCCCTCGACTCGCTGCCCGCAGCAAGATTTCAAACAGGTCTTCGGGGCTGTAGCCTCCCTCCATCTCAATTGGCAGATGCTCTAGCAGGCAATCAACTGCAACTTCCAGGGTCGCTTCATCGGTCAAAGCCGGGGAGGGGGATAATGGGAAGGGTAGGTTGTCATGGCTTTATCTCAATGTTTTTAGCCTGACCCTTCCCTTTCGGGGGGCAATTTGCGATCTACTGAGGATGTTAATCAGGTTAAGGTAGGTCGATTAGTGCAGGTGAGGATAGATGCCTATCCCTATACTGATTACGGCACATTAGCAGGTCAAGTGAGCGCTATCTCTCCAGATGCCGTAACACGTCAGAAAGGCAATGCTGAATTGACTGGGGCTACAAGTTCCTTTGAAGTTGCTGTTCAGCCAACACAACAAGCTTGACGCAAGGACAATCGGCAGTGTCAAATCCAACCGGGAATGCAGGGGCAGGCGGATATCATTTCTCTGGAGGAAACAGCGCTTCAGTATATGCTGAGGAAAATGAGGTTGCTAGCAGATTTGTAGAAGTTGCGAACCGAAGAATGTCTAGATGACTCTATTGAGTAAAGGGTAGAGAAAAATAAGGCTGTTTCAATAGTTCAATGGCACTCCCTATTTCGCCCTTGAGCTAGCCTAATCCATCCATTTTTGTCATTGCTCATAAACAGGGCAAGTTAGCCAATCTTAGGGGAAATGGCGCTCCTTCTGTTAATTCACCGTAACGCAGGTTAAAGATAAATCCTGAGCTGCAAACGTTATCGCAAAATCAAGCTGAAAGTGGAAAGCCTGCCGCCAATAACCACCCGAAAAACAGAGCAGAGCCGATCGCATATACCCACGCTGAATTTACCCAACTTGCCACCAGCGCTAGAATGCCGATCAACGGTGGGAACAAGGGTAGCAGTAGGAACATAAAGCCCAGCGATGGCACAAAATATAGCGTCACCCCAAAGCCCAGAATCAGGACTCCGCTCTGTGCTAGCCACCACAGCACTCGCTTGCCCATCCCAATGTTCTGCTGCACGATACCTGCCGCCAGAAACCAAGGGAAGCAGGCAATTGCTAACGGCAACCACAACAGCAACCGCATCGGAATCAGCCACCACTGCAACCAGACGACCTGTGCCATTGCGCCAAAGGCAATCCACAGCAGTCCAAACAGTCCGATGCCTAGACTGAGCGATCGCAGTGTTGGACGGGGTACTGCGGCAAGTACACTCAGCCAGGTCAGTCCAGCCAACAGAAACCAGACTCCGACTGCCCCACCCACCTGCACGCCGCCCAAGTTTTCTAGCAAGACTCGTTGACTCAACAGCGTAACTCCCGCAACAGCCGCGATCGGCGCTACAACCAACCCCATCCAGCGTCGCCAAACTTCACCCTTCGTCATTGTGGTCGGTGCCCCCAATACGGGAGCAACAGCCGCTAATCCCAGCAGCCAGCCCAGCAGGTGTAAGCCATACCAACCCATGCGACGATCAACATAACGACTTTGAGAGGAGCGCCCAAATGTCCCATCAAGCCAGCGCACCGCCGCCTGATGACTGACATCGCTAAACAAAATAGTGATGTGTTCGACATTCGGCACTACCACCAGTTCTCGCCCTTCGCCCTGCACCCAATCAACCGTTGTGCCGCCCGCCTGCTCCAGCAATCGTCGGGCATTCTCCACAAATCCTCCTTCGCCACTGCCCACCTGGAGCTGAAGATTGCGCGGTACTTGGGGTGTGACGCTTGCCCCGGTCGGAGAGATGGCGATCGTTGCAGCAAAGCGTTCTGGATGACGGATGCCAGCATCCATCACAAACCCGCTTCCCATTGAGTGACCCAGGAGCGCTAGACGAGTAGAATCTACTTCAGGTTGTTGCAGCAACGCTTGTCGAGCTATCTCAAGACTGGCTTGAGAGTCGTATTGCTTCAGCGGCGTAGGGTTTGCCCCATGTCCATCTGAATCCCACAACATGATGGCGTATCCTGCCTGTGCCAGCGCATGACCATAGCCCAGCATCAACTGTTTAGACCCCGCAAAGCCATGCGCCACCAGCACACCTGGTACAGACTTTGCTGCTTTGGGGGCAAGATACAACAGCGGCACACGACTTTGTTCTAAAGAACGCACCGTTAATCCCGATCGCGCCACAGCAATCCCACCCCATGAGAGTGCAATCAGCCCGATCGCCACTACCAATAGCACCAGACGTTGACGGTTCAGTTTCCACTGCTTCCAGCTCAATTGATTTACTCTCTCTTCTGACGATCGCAGTTTCGGCTGTGTCATTCTCTAAGCTAGACGAATCGGGCTTGATTCCAGTTCGCGTTTCAGCAACAAACAGGAAGCAGAGCAGCCGCAGACGCTCATAGCATTTCTTGCTGACGCATGGGCATCGCATCGATCGTGCTGAAAATTTCACTCAGGTCAACTGGCTGAGAAAATCGCTGTTTTTCAGTCCCGTCTTTGCCAACTAAAATTACGGCAAAATCTTCTGGAGCAATACCAAACTGATTCCTCAAGCGATCGGCAGAGGCATCCGCCATAGGTTGTCCATCAACTCGACTGATTCCGTTTGCCAACACTTCTACCCATTTAAGGTCGCGCTCTTGCATATCCTCGCTGCGAGATTGCCATGCCTGCTGCTGTTGCTGATAGAGCGGAGATTGCTCAGATGGGGCAAAAATGAGCAAAATTCGATGCTGCCACTGCTGGTCACTCAAATTGAAAGTCACTTCTGGCTGAGTAGAAGTTGCCACCCCGCTGATTACAGATGCAGCAATGGGCGCGGAGGTGTCCAAGGAATCATGGCTCATAGGGCTGACTTGGGGAGTGGGGCAGGCTGAAACAAGAAACAAAACACTGCCGATCGCGAGTAATGTCTGCATGGCTTAAACTTGCGGTAGCCTCTTTACTGTAATGCGATCGTTGTTCACTCTGACTCACTCTGAAGTAGAAATTTTTCGGGTATCGCCAGTACCAGCAAGCGTCGCATAACATTCAGATAGGAGGATTGAGATTGATGGCAACCTACTTAGTCACAGGCGCAAATCGCGGAATTGGTTACGAGTTTTGCCGTCAGTTTCAAGCACGCGGAGAAACCGTTATCGCAGTTTGTCGAACGGCAGATGATGCTTTGAAAGCTCTAGGCGTGCAGGTTGAGGAGGGCATTGATATTACCTCTAATGCTTCTGTTAGAGATTTAGCAGAGAGATTGGGGGATAGGACGATCGATGTTTTAATCAACAATGCCGGAATTCTAAAGCCTGTGACATTGGAACACCTCGACTTTGACAGCATCCGAGAACAGTTTGAGGTGAATGCCTTGGGCGCATTGAGAGTAACCCATACGCTGCTGCCTCGCTTCAAAGCCGGTGCAAAGGTCGTGCTAATGACCAGCCGAATGGGATCGATCGCTGATAATACCTCTGGCAGTTCCTACGGCTACCGGATGTCGAAGGTGGCTTTGTCAATGGCAGGAAAATCCCTGACCCATGATGTCAAACCGCGTGGCATTGCCGTTGCCATTTTGCATCCCGGCTTGGTGCAAACTCGCATGACGAACTTCACGAGGGGTGGCATCACGCCAGAAATCTCAGTCAAAGGATTACTGACTCGGATTGATGAATTAACCTTAGACAATACGGGCACCTTTTGGCACAGCAATGGAGAAGTGTTGCCTTGGTAGAGGCTACTTCAATGACCACTTTGACTGGAACGGCGATCGGTGACACTAAAGTATTGAACAACAATTGGGTAAAACAATGGATGCCTATACGCCCGTTAGCTGCGACCTTATATTCGAGAGCAGGAGATTGCCGATAAAGGAGGACAGTTCTAGCCGATAGCCAAGATATTCAAGAGCGAGGACACCCGCCTTTGAGGCAGTCACACTCATCAAGCCACTAGCTGCGCTTGGGGGTATCTGACTCTCAGCGTTTGCTATTGACCTGGCAATATTTGAGAGTGCATTACGTTAAGCTGGCTGCACTGAGAATTAGATCATGAGCCGCAAGGCTAATATTTCCCTTTTCGCCCCCCGCGCTGGTTGCCGTCATTCGACTGTCGTGATCAAGCTGCGCAAGGCTAGCATTAATTTGAACATTTCCGGCTGTCCCCTGTCCGGCAGGGGCATCTGGATTGCAGCTAGAGAAGTTGCTGGCGCTGATAGTGGCTTCATTACTTATTATCAAGCGATCGGTCTCTACCCGTAAATTGCCCCCGTTACTTGTCTTACAACAGCACTGGCAAACAAGCCACTCCAACCCATGGTGCTAGTTCCCGTCAATTCAATCTGTTGGGCATGAATGACTAGATCCCCCGCATTGCCAGAACTCCGAGTGCCCGTGAGAACCTGTGCGCCGCCCGTTAATTGCAGGCGATCGGTCACAATATCAACATTGCCTGCCCGTCCAGATGCACCCGACTCAACTTGAGCATAGAGTTCACTAGAGTTGCCCCTCAGCGAGGCTCCCAGGAGGTCAATTGTATCGGCATGAATCCTCAGATTTCCGACGTTTCCCCTGCCAAATGTGCTGGCTGAAATGGCGGCACCCCCGTTGACTCGAAGGCGATCGGCTCTTACCGTCACATTGCCTGCTGAGCCTTTGACCTAAACATTATTGCCGTTGGCAAAGATACCGCTGCTAGCTACTTGGGGCGCACCATTGAGTAAGGCGATCGTATTTGCTCTGATGTTAATATTTCCGGCATTGCCAGAACCTAGCGTGCTAGCTGAAATCTGTCCCCCATCGGCAACACGCAAGACGGGTCGTAATGCTCACGCGGTCTCCGCCTCTGGCACCTGCATCCACATCGGCATACAAACTGCTGCCAAAAACTGCACCCGATCGCGCGTTGGTTGATATGCCGGATATATTTATGGAGTCTGAGGCGGTAACGATGAACCGACCGCCTTGAGCTGTGCCGCGTGTTTGAGCCAACAAGCTAGAACCTCCGGTGAGGCTGACCCGTCGTCCCTGAACTTGAATCGTGCCGCTGGTGCTAACAGATGCTGCCTGAGAGCCGAATTGTGCCAAATCTAACCGGGCTTCCCGTCTGATTGCCGCGAGTCTGGGCATAGTCGATCGCCCAGTTATTAGAATTGAGCTGCACTGTTCCTTGACCTGCCACGCTACCTAACTCAATGCGTCCCTCTGCCGCCGTTAGGTTTCCCCCTGCAAGATCACGTTCCCCCCAATCAGCGCCAGAGTTTTTCCAGGCTGCACCCGGAGACCGACGGGTTTCGCAGAGGAATCGATCGCAATTTTGATCTTCATGGGGAATGACCAGCAGGTTCTTTTTCAAGAATGCCCAAGTTGCGCGATCGCTCTTTAGCCAGGACAAACCATCCATTTTCCAAGACTCTAAACAAATCGGGTAAGCTGCACGCGATAGCGATCCTTCTTGGTGATCATGACTTCGCCGATTTCCAATCGCCCCTTGCCGCGAATAGCAACTAAATCTCCTGACTTAAGCTGGTGGCTGGTTTGGGTAATGTCTTTCCAGTTAACGCGCACATCACCCGTGCTGATCAGATCCGCCATTTTGCTGCGCGACATCCCAAAACCCGCTGATGCCACCGCATCTAGACGCATTGAGGCTTCGACGGTCGCCATTTCTTTCTTCTTGGGTTCCCGGATCTTTAGCTCACTCAGATCCATACGGCGCGTTTTCACGGGCACCGATCGCACTTGAGTCACGCTCATCTCCAAAAATTCTACGAGTTCTGGCACCACGATCGCCTGTGCCCCTCGTTCCCCTAAAACCAGGATATCGCCCACTTTCTCGCGGACAATGCCCGTTCCCAGCAGCGCCCCCAAAAAATCTCGATGGGTAGCCTGATCAAACAGGAAGTTTCCCGAAATATCGATGGCAGCGATCGCCACCTGTGACGTTTCGACGGGTAGCTCAGAACGGGCGATCGCCACCCGCTGCCGCTCTGCCTGGGGATAGCCGCCCCAAGGCAGAGTCACCACATCCGCCAAACGCTGAAACATCCGCTGAATATCTGCCAACTCAGGCGGCGACACAAAATCAGTACAAACGACTTCCCAGGTCTTAATCGCCTGTTCTGCCTGGTCAATCACCCGCACCGCAGTGTCGCGTTCTTCAATTCCCTTGAGCAAATCTTCTCGCGGCAGCATATCCTCACCCGGATCGTATTTCAAGAATTAAGCAATACCCCTATTCTAATGGCTGAGGATAGGCTACTGTGCTGCAATGGCGCGATCACCTACTCGAAACCCCGTACCGTTGACGATTCGCCCTACGCATGACGCAGGATCAACTTCAGTCAACTCAATCCGACCGATCGGGGAAGTCACGGTGCGCAAAACGACTCCAGTTGTTGGGTCTTTGACCTCTCGCACTACCCGCTCGATCGACAGCGCCATGCCTACCCGGAAGCCATCCTGACTGCCTTTGTTGATAATCACCTGGTTGCCTGCTACGTCTGCCACGATCGCCTCCACGGTAAGCAAAGAAGGCGGTAAAGCAGATAGCCGAGAAGACTCAGCGGATAGAGAGGTAGAGATTTGGCTAACTGCATCCTCGGCTGCCTTGCTCAACAGCTTGTCTGTATTGTTGCTGTCATTGCCAAACGTCACCAGCCCGCCGATCGAGAAGCCGCCACCGCCCTGCTTGGCTTCTCCGGTGCCTTGTGCTGTCGCCAAAATTTCTGCCGTCGTGGTGTTTACCAATCTGGCGGTCAACTGCACTTCAGCACTATATCGCCGACTGTTGCCGCCGATTCCCAGGATGCTGCCGCCCGTACCCCCGTCCTCCAAGTTAAAGCGAGTGATGGAACCCACCACCACAGCATCAACGCCCAAAATTCGTCCGATCTGAGCAGCAGTCGCCGGATCAATTCGTCCAGCTTGAGCCAAATTTTGTTCTGCAAGAACCGCCGCTACTTTACTCCGCTCAATCACGCTGTAGGAGCCACCTTCTACCAGTTTGTTGGTCAACAGATCGCTAACTCCTTGAGCCGGACCTATCCCACCCCAATAAGCC
>CASBQM010000807.1 GCA_949127645.1 Synechococcales cyanobacterium PMM_0036 | reverse complement strand
GTTCCAGGACTTGCCTCCAATAAAGGCTTTCTGTTTATTAAGGCGCTAGGGCGCGTTGGTGCGATGGATCAGCAGACGGGCAAGATCAACTGGGATGTCTTGTCTATGATTCTGTTCTTTGGCATCAGTCTTTACGTGAGTCAGCAGCTCTCAGGGCAGGGTTCTTCTAGCGGTGACAACCCACAGCAGGCAACGGTCAATAAGCTGACCCCCGTGATTTTCTCTGGTATGTTCTTGTTCTTCCCGCTGCCGGCTGGCGTGTTGATGTACATGGTGATTGCCAACATTTTCCAGACGCTGCAAACCTACATTTTGTCCAGAGAGCCGCTGCCCGAAAATCTGCAAAAGATTGTGGCTGAGCAAGAGAAAAAAGCCTCTAGTGAAAAAGCCTCTGGTGAAGCTGTGAGAGCCGCTCTTCCTTTCGAGCCAGTCTCGAAGAAAGAGGTGGAGGAGGTCAGTAAAGAGGACAGCATAGCTAAAGAAACGAAGAAAGGTTCAGGTCGCGCGAAAAAGAAAAGCTGAGGTGAGCAATGGATGAAGCCTTGGTTCAACGGGGTAAGCAGTGGCTAGAAGATTTAATGCAGCTTATGAGTCTGCCGACTGACGTAGATGTTGTTGACAGAGTGGACACAGAAGGTAGCTACTGGCTGACGATCAGCGATCGATCTTTTACGCCTGAGCAAACGCAGGCTGTCATTGGCAAAGATGGTACCGTGCTGGATGCTATCCAGTATCTCGCTAATACCACGTTGAATTTGGGTCAGGCTGAAGACTCTCAGAAAGCCTATACCATCGAGCTGGATGGCTATCGAGTTCGTCGTCAGGCAGAGCTTCAGGCGATCGCCGACCAAGCAGCTCAACAGGTTCGTGAAACAGGCAATGAGTATGAGATGAAGGCGCTATCTGCCGCAGAGCGTCGCCAGGTTCACACCTATCTAAAAACCTTTGGGGATTTAGAAACGGAGAGCCGGGGGCGAGAACCCGATCGTCGATTGGTGGTAAAGCTGGCTACTAGCTAGAGATTTGTGCAATTCTGGCAGAGATTTATTTAGAAGAGAGAACGCCCATTATGGAAGCGATCTACATTCCACAATTGGTCAGAGCGCCAGAGCAAACCGAGGCGATTGAGGTGCAAACCTATCTGCCAGACCTGAAAACTCTGACGCTTGTACAGGGCATGATGCAAGTGGCGCATCGCGGTAACTATTTGGAAGTCTCGGCACGGGCTGAGACTATCATGACGCTGACCTGCGATCGCTGTCTGCAACAGTATAATCAGCGAGTCAAGGTAGAGGTTTCTGAGCTAATTTGGCTGCAAGAATCTCCTGAAGAGGCAATTGAGGAAGACATAGAGCGAGAAATTGCCTATGAAGATCTGGTGGAGAGTCTGCATCCTCAAGGTCATTTTCATCCAGATGAGTGGCTCTACCAGCAGTTTTGTCTAGAAATTCCTCAGAGGCAGCTTTGCAGTCAGGACTGTCAGGGAATTTCAATAGGCGAGTCCAGTTTGTCTTCTGTCAATCAGCCAATCGATCGGCGCTGGGCTTCTCTAGAGGCTTTTAAGGATCAGTTGCTTTAGATGCCCTTCATGAGCTGCTTCCATGGGCTTCAACGAAGATTTTGAATTATTGCTGCGTGCCCGCTATCCGATTATTTATATTCCGACGCGGGAGGAAGAGCGGGTAGAGACGGCGATTGCTCAGGCTGCAAAACGGCAGGGCGATCGGAGTATCTATATCTGGGACTTTGTGGATGGCTATCAGGGCAATCCAAACGATGCAAACTTTGGACGGCGCAATCCGCTACAGGCGCTAGAGTTTGTGGAAAAACTGCCTACAAGCGTTGCTGCAATCTTTGTCCTGAGAGACTTTCATCGTTTCCTAGAGGACGTTGCCGTTGCCCGTAAGCTGCGAAATCTATCGCGGCTGCTTCAGGCTCAGCCTAAAAACATAGTGCTTCTCTCGCCTCAGATCAATGTTCCAGACGACCTAGGTGAAGTGCTGACGGTACTGGAATTTCCGCTGCCCCACCTGTCCGAAATTCGAGTCGAGCTAGAGAGGCTGTTGTCTGCTTTGGGGCAAAGTCTTGAGCCGCGAGTGCTAGATGAGATTGTTCGTTCTTGCCAGGGCTTGTCGATGGAGCGGATTCGGCGAGTTTTGGCAAAGGCGATCGCCACCCATGGCAACCTTCAGCCTGAAGATGTAGAGCTGATTTTGGAAGAAAAGCGTCAAACCATTCGCCAAACTCAGATTCTCGACTTTTATCCGGCTACCGAAAAAATTTCGGATATCGGCGGTCTGGACAACCTCAAAGACTGGCTGCTGCGTCGAGGCGGCGCATTCTCTGAACGCGCACGGCAATATGGGCTGCCCCATCCACGTGGGCTATTGCTGGTAGGCATTCAGGGCACAGGTAAATCTCTGACGGCAAAGGCGATCGCCCATCACTGGCATTTGCCGCTATTGAGGCTAGATGTAGGTCGCCTGTTTGCGGGGCTGGTGGGTGAGTCTGAGTCTCGAACGCGACAGATGATCCAGCTTGCTGAAGCGCTGGCACCCTGCATTCTCTGGATCGATGAAATTGACAAAGCCTTTGCCGGATTTGACGGCAGGGGAGACTCGGGCACAACTAGCCGGGTTTTTGGCACGTTTATTACCTGGCTTGCCGAAAAATCTTCTCCGGTCTTTGTCGTGGCGACCGCCAATAATATCCAGGCTTTACCGCCAGAAATGCTGCGACGCGGTCGGTTTGACGAAATTTTCTTCGTAAATTTACCGACTCAGGAAGAGCGGAGAGCGATTTTTGCCGTCCATCTGTCGCGGTTGCGTCCGCATAACCTCAAGGCTTACAATCTCGATCGCCTTGCCTACGAAACGCCCGATTTTTCGGGAGCCGAGATTGAGCAAATTTTGGTAGAAGCCATGCACATTGGCTTTAGCCAAAATCGAGACTTTGCGACTGAAGATATTTTGGAGGCCGCTAGCCAAATGATTCCGCTAGCGAAAACTGCTCAGGATCAAATTCGGCTTTTGCAAGATTGGGCAACCAACGGCAGAGTGCGGTTGGCTTCCCGGCAGGGCAGTTTGGGCACTTAAGGGTCGTTAGGTTAGCAAGTTAGGTTAGGGCAGATTTAGCTCTAGTGGATTTAGATTTGCCATCAGCCCTTAAAATAGGGGGTCATCACTCTTTC
>CASBQM010000806.1 GCA_949127645.1 Synechococcales cyanobacterium PMM_0036 | reverse complement strand
GATGTTTAAGCGAAGGGAGTCAAGTTTCAAAAGATGGTCTCGATTGACGAAGTCAAGCGTACCGTTTCTGTTGCTCTAAGTTGCTCTAATACTGCTCTAGGCGTCCCGAAATCGTTGTCCTGACTTGCATAGACCCCTGTCAAGCGGGGTTCCTACCACAATAGTTGGGGGGTTCCTACCACAATAGTTGGGGGGTTCCTACCACAATAGTGGGGGGTTCCTACCACAATAGTATGACAACCGATAAAACCACTCCTTTATTAGGCGATTACTTGCGATATATACAGCAGGCGTAATTGACATGAAACGATGCGCCTGTCATTCTCACAGGGCTTACAGGAGAAAGGCAGGCGATGCAACTTGTTGGAAAGGGCTCTGGAAAAGCTACTACTGAAGGCTTTGAGGACTTATACAATAATGTCAAAGCCGAGCTGAACTTTCTCCGGCTTCCTTACTTCGCTACCTGTAAATCGGCTCAAACTCGCCTTCTTGAACTAATCGAAACTGTAGAAAGAGATGGCGTAAAACGAAAAATTGAATGGCGTGTTGTTCCAGATCCTACACTAGGGCTGCCTGGAGCTATAGAGCGAAATATCATGTTTTGGATACTGAAGCGTGCAGATGAATCCAGACCAAGTACGAATGCTCCAGTGCACAACTGGATTGACATAGGAACACTCTATTCAATCTGCACCGAGCTTGGTATCAAGCCTAATGGCGAATCTTTTGCAAGAATACGTAAGGCTGTACAAAAGCTTGGTTCCACGAACTGTATTAGTAAAGGTGCCTTTTATAATAAGTCACTATGCCAGTTTGTTGAATCGGGTAAAGCATTTTGTTTTCTTGAGGAATGGGGCTTTAAAGGCGAATCCTACAATGGAGAAGCATTAGAAAGTAACTATGTCTCTCTCCACCCATATGTACGGCAAAACCTAGATGCCTTCTATGTTAAGAGCATTGATTGGACTTTATTGAAGTCTTTCGAAGGTGAAATATCAGCGCTCTTATATCCGCACTTATCATGTGTGTTCCATGGCATGAGACGAGACCAGCAGTACATTGAGCTTAGTTACGCCTGGCTTGCTCAACGTCTAGGCATTAAGGTCTGGGACGAACTGAAGGAAGCTAAGAAACAGCTCAAACCTGCCCATAATGAGCTTGTCGCTAAATGCTATCTTGCTAAATCCGAATGGTTTGAGGATCGCATACGCTACTATCCTGGGCTCCGAGCTAGTTGTGAAATACTTACTCAAAAGAAGCGTAAACGTGCTGCTACTGTTAAACCTCCGACAGCTAGACAGTTAGTCATTCCTTCACTTGAACCTCTGACTCAAGAAGTGGATGCCAGACAAAGCGAACTTGCCAGACAGGCAGCTAGAGTTAATCTCGGCAAACCGATCTCACTTGACCGCCTTGCCATGTTCGAATTATCTGAGCAAGAAGTCTTCTCCTTTGCAGCTACTCAAAAGGTCACTCTATGAGACTTAGGCGACACGAAGATGACGCCAGAGCCGACCATGAATCAGCGGTCGAAATTGAAGGTATTGAGATTTTCAGCTCAGAGAGCCAGTCTGATGACCTAGTAACTGGTCATTACCAGGCTGGTAATGACCCCCCTTCGGGTCTTACAATCAAGGAAGCGTGCCAGTTCTACAAAGTCTCTGAATCTACCATCAGAGGACGCCTGAAGCGCGGTGAACTCTTGGCTACTAAGTCTAAAACCCCAACTGGCGAGCAATGGCGGATTTTTCCCGAGGGGTCATTAACAGGTCATTACCAGCCTGTTAATAGCCTAGTAACAACCCCCTCACCCAGTTATCAAGACAATGAGCTGATTGGTCTTCTTGAGCGTAAAACAGAGCGTCTTGAGGCTGCTATGCTTGAGATTGGATCACTCAAAGCCCAGTTACAAGCCAGTTCTGAAAAGACCAAACTACTAGAGGACCGGTCTAAAACTGCATGGTGGCGGCGATTATGGCAGGCGATAAAGAGCTGAGTATGAAAACTGCAGCCAGACTGTTATATTTCCCGGTCACGCCAAAGTAGCTTCACCTGGTCGTCATAGACCGTAGCAACGACTAGATCATTCTCTACCACACACTCTATTTCTAACTGAAACTCACTTTCAGCCAGTTCGACTACTGTGCCGATATTGTCCTTGGGTAGCTGGACTTCGTTGCCTTCAAAATCTTTTGCCGTGATGTCTGCGATAACTTTCACCACGTCACCAATCTGAAATACTTTCTCTACTTCTGTCACGAAATCCTCACCCCTTGACCTTCTTCACTGATTCAATGTTTATGATCCCTTCCACTCCACTGTCAAACAGTATGCAAGCACACACGCCGATAGTCTCATAATCAGCCAGTCCTACTACTTTTCCAGTTCCCTGTCTCTCGTGAGTAATTTTATCACCTACAGCTATAAGTGAGCCATCGAGCCGCTTGTATGGACTTTTCACTATTTTCGGTTCGAGTAATTGAGCTTCATCTTGTGAATTTTCAGGCATTTATTTTCTCTATTTTCTCCAAACCCATCAAGAAGCTGATGAACACTGTATTTTCAGCAACCAGTCACCGCCCGTTAAAGCAGTGAGTGTCTGATACCATCTGTTATGTTTCATATCGCTTTTATTTAGAACAAGCACTGATGCCGGTTTCCGAGGTTTCGATGTTTTGCTTGCCCCTTTTGGGGTACTCGATCTGCTCCGATCTCGCCTGTTTTGTTCAATCAAAATGATTATCTTTTGCAAGCATCTTGGCATAGTATTGCTGATCTTCGGCGCTAAGCCTTAAGCGCTGAAAACCAGGCCAGTTAGGTATCTCTTGAATGGCTTGCTCCCAAACTCGTTGGCTATATTCCGGGTTTATTGGATGATCAGAGAAGGTCAGCCCGCGATACATCAACGACCTTGCACTCCACAAACTAGAGAGTACATCGATACCATCTGGGGTGATATTTGATGGAAGCTCATCATCCCACATCAGATAATCACTTAATGGGTTAAATCTTGGCTCAAGAGTTGAGTCGTACACAGATGTTTCAATTAGTGCCCTGTCTCGTTCTGAGAACAACTGTTTAGTCTGAGTCATGTTATTTAGTAGCTCCTGTCTCTATAACAATATTGAGTTTGTCACCAACAATTTCGTATCTATAGGCTGAGGGCTTGATACCAAGCTGGTTCAATGCTTTTGAAGCCATTCTTGCGACCTTAGTATTCTCTGGCAAAGCTCCAGCTTTCCAGGCATCAAGACTTTCTCGGTTCTCTATGCTTTTAAGTACAATTCGTTCTGTTGGTATGGCATTGTGAGCTTTGAGTGCATCCGCAAGGAAATGACCACCTGCACCATCTGGTAAAAGCCCCTTTTTCACGAAATGAAGTTCTACAACTCCTTTTTGCTTTATAGAAGCATGGCACCAGGCGCTCAGATCTCCAGAAATTGAGGCTTTTACTGAAAATTCATCACTTTCAAGTTTGAGTTTTGGCATTTCAAAGCGCTTAAGACCAACGCCTGCCAACTCTCCATCTGTCATATTTTCAAGCTTCTTAAGTCCGCCAAAAGCTTCTATTTCTCGTTCATTCAAGACCTTGTTTGGACCGGGAGCTAAAAACATTGGTTTAAGCTCTGGGATATACTCCCCAGAGCGACCGACCATTTTAGTTACTGAATCTAAAAGTTTGTCATCTCCCGAAACCTTTACTGCAAGTCCTTCCGGGGTAACTGCTAAGTGCTCGATCAATTTACCTGTCATTCTCTCGTAAGCTTCTCGACCAGCAGCACCAAACTGGCTGCCCTGGTTGCCCAGCTCTTGCAATGCTCCGACTGCATCCATACTTTTCGCTAACTTTTGCGCACTAACACCGGTGGCATATGCGCCCATGTTCTCTGTGGCTAATTTGCTTACTAAGCGGGTCTTCTCTTCTGGGCTCATTGCTTCCCAAGCAGCGTTCATTCTCTGCCCGAGTCCGGCAATATCTCTGAAAACCTTGGTGTGATCACCGTTGTAATCAGCTGCGCCTAAACTGCCAAGATATTTGCCTGTCACATCCCACAGCTTAACGCCACTGACCAGGAGCTTGCCAAAGGCTTGCCCTGCCTCAACTGCCATCACTTGGGCGTGTGGATCATTCTGAGCTATTTCTTTGCTGAATTGTCCGACCTGACAAAGCGACTTACCTAAACTTTCAGCTCCCTTAGCCATATCCACGACACCATCACCAAAACCGGCGACTGCTCCGATTGCTATTCTCACTTGCTGATGGTTCAATTCTTGACCAAAAGTAGCCAGACCAGCTCCGATCACCTGTGCTTGTTTGTCCCATGGTAGAGCCCCCAGGCGCTCCATTATGTTCGGCTGATTGGCTGTTTGTGGCTGTGTTGGAACGTCTCTAAGAGTCTTACCCTCGCCCTCTTTACTGTCGAACAGCTCAAATTTTTGTGTGTCTTGCTTCTTGTAATTAGGGTCATGGTACAAATCAGTAGCTGATTGCTCTTGTCCGAGCATGTGCGCCTGTTGGGTTGTTCGCCAATCTGCTTGTTGCGCTTCGTTTTTGATCACACCACCATGTAATACTTTCTCGGGTGCTGTTTGCCCGTCTCTTAATTTAGCTACTTCCTTTGTCTCATCTGCTTTGTCAGTCATCTGGGCAGCTCCGGGCATGTAGACTTTCATATACCCTTTTCCACTGCCGACCATGTTGCGTTTTCCGGGGCAACCTGGGCGACGAAATCGGACGAACCTGGGCGACAAAATCGGAGCAATCTGGGCGATTGAGAGATGCTACCGAAGCGTATCGAAATGATATGCCTTTGTAGGGATTGAACGCTGGACAACCAGCATGAACACTCGTGTTGCAAATACATGAGGTGTTCATGCCGAATCGGAGGTTGTCCATGAGAATGATAAAGGAAGTTTTGCGACTGTACTACTCGTGTGGTCTCAGCCACAAGAAAATTAGCAAAGCGCTCGGTTGCGCACACGGTTCAATTGCCGAATACATTCATCGCGCCCAAGCCGCGGGTTTGACTTGGCCTCTGTGGGACGAACTAGATGATGCTGAATTGGAGCAAAAACTCTTTCCTCGAAACATTAGGAAGTCTGGCTCTAGACCTCAACCGGACTGCATTAGTATGCATACCGAACTAAAGAAAAAAGGCGTTACCCTGGTTCAACTCTGGGCTGAGTATCGAGAGGAATATCCTGATGGCTACGGCCAAACACAGTTCTGCGACATATACAGGCAGTTCGCAAAAACGATAAGTATTTCAATGCGGCAAGTGCATAAAGCTGGAGAGAAAGCGTTCTCCGACTTTGCCGGAAAGACACAACCCATCGTTGATCCCAGCACTGGCGAAATTTCACAAGCTCACCTCTTCGTCTGCACACTCGGTGCCAGTAGCTTCACTTTTGCAAAACTCTACGCCAACGAAACCACTGAATCTTGGTGCAACGGGCACGCTGAAGCTTTCAAGTACTTCGATGGTGTCACTAAAATATTGGTGCCAGATAATCCAAAGCCCGTCATTACCAAAGCTTGCCCGTACGAGCCAGAAGTCAACCCAAGCTTCGCGCAGATGGCCGCTCACTTTGACGTTGCAGTCATACCGGCGCGGGTGAGAAAACCAAAGGATAAAGCGAAAGTTGAGGCTGCTGTCGGACTTGCAACTCGTTGGATACTAGCTGTACTGCGCCATCGCACCTTTTTCAGCCTCGCAGAAGCCAACCAAGCCGTCAGCGAATTACTCGAAAAACTAAACGATCGTACTTTCAAGAAAATGCCCGGCTCTCGCCGCAGCCTCTACGAAAAGCTGGATAGACCAGCACTAAAACCACTGCCAAAGTCTTCGTTTGAGTTTGCCACCATCAAAAGAGCTTCGGTCAACATCGATTACCACATTGAGTACGATAGCCACTTTTACAGTGTTCCTCACCAACTTCGTAAGGAAGTAGTCGAAGTCATGGCCACTGCAACAACGATTGAAATTCTCTTCAAAGGAAAGCGTGTAGCCAGTCATGCTCGCAACTTCATCGAATACAAACATACAACCTTGAACGAACATCGACCAAAAAGCCATCAGGAATATGGCGAGTGGCCTCCAGATCGCATCATTGCCTGGGCTAGCAAAATTGGACCTGCTGCCGCTCAGCTCGTCGAAGTCATCATGCAACAACGTACATTGCCGGAGCAAGGCTATCGCAGTTGCATGGGCATTCTCCGACTCGGCAAAACATTTGGAGACACAAGATTGGAAGCCGCTTGCTCACGGGCTCTTGCCATTCGTGGTTTCT
>CASBQM010000805.1 GCA_949127645.1 Synechococcales cyanobacterium PMM_0036 | reverse complement strand
CGCCGCTTAGCAGAAAAATCGAGGTGTCACCCACCAGAGGCACCAAAATTTTGTTGATTTCGCCGGGTGCCGTGAACTCTTTGCGATCGTTGGTCAGTATATATTGAATCGCTTGAGGCTCATTGACAAATACGAGCTTGTTGCCGAATCCGACGATTTGAGCCGCAAAGATGTCTGGAAACTGCTGTGCGGCGCTTTCCATGTAGCCAACTGGATTCATAATCCACTGAAATTGCTGCAAGAGCGCAGGCATTTTAAGTTCGCCGACTGGTTTCATGGGGGGTGCTGATGATCGCGTGTGACTTGTCTAGTCAAATCTAGTCAAAATAATGGTATCTCCCTTTTGTGGATATCCATAGCCCAGAAGAGCCTTAACTATGATCATGCTGCGCTGTCTCGTCGTTGCTTTAACTTACGTTGGTCTAGGGCTTGGCTACCTGCCAGGGCTACAGATGAACCGAGCGACGATCGCCATAGTTGGATCTGCGCTGCTGATGGCATTGGGTGTGCTGGATCTTAAGGCAGCATGGGCAGCGATCGACTACAAAACTCTAGTGTTTCTGTTTGGCATGATGGTGATCAGCGCTAATCTGGCGACGGCTGGATTCTTTCAGCTATCGCTGGATTACCTAATGCGCTACGTTCGCAGTCCGTTTGGGCTAGTTGTGGTGCTGACATGGGGGAGCGGCGTGCTGTCTGCATTGTTTTTGAATGACACGATCGCCCTCATACTCACTCCGCTGGTCATGGGCTTAACAGGTTCCCTCAAGGTCAATCCAATTCCGTATTTACTGGCGCTGGCGGGTGCAACCAATATAGGCTCGGCTGCCACTCTTAGCGGCAATCCTCAGAATATTCTGATTGGCGCGTTTTCGGGCATTAGCTATCTGGATTTTGCCAAAGCGCTGACTCCTTTGGCGATCGCAGGTTTATTTATCCAAATCGGGCTACTGTGGTGGCTGTATCCTGAAGTGCGATCGCTTCAGCCAACGCTAAAACCTGAGCATCTGCGCTACCGGGTGTTTAAGCCCCTGCTGGTCAAAAGCTTGCTAATTACAGCCGGATTGCTAGCTGCTTTTCTATTGGGTGTTCCCACTGCCGAAGCAACATTCATTGCTGCGGGACTGTTGCTCTTGACTCGCCGTGTCAAACCAGAACGGATTTTGCGCCAAGTCGATGGGGATTTGCTGCTGCTGTTTTCTGGACTATTTATCCTGACGGAAGGAGTACAGAAACTTGGTTTTTTAAATGACTTTACTCAGTTTTTGCATGATCCATTGAGCATTCTAGGCGTGACGGCGCTCCTATCTAATCTCGTATCCAATGTACCCGCCGTGCTGTTGCTGCATCATCTCATTCCCTATCTAGACGATCGCATCTGGCTTCTGTTAGCCGCTAGTTCAACACTGGCTGGCAACCTCACGCTACTCGGCTCATTGGCAAACCTAATTGTGGCGGAGGCTATGGCAAAACAAGGATATCGCCTCACGTTTTGGGAGCATTTGCGCTTTGGGGTGCCGCTAACAGCAATGACTCTATTTCTGACCTACTTCTGGATTATGAGTTAAGCTTTGCCTTTAAGGAAACCCACAAGATTTTGTAGAAACGATTGGCTAACGATGCTTTCGGCTGGATCTGATTTTTTTTCTGCGGCTAGCATTCCTATGTCAAGATAGGATGTCTGAGCAGGTGTCTCTGTAACCCAAGGGATTTCCTCTGCTAATCCCACCACCATCAGCCGGAAAGCAACTTGCTGAATCTTTCCGATCGGTAGCTGTAGCTGTTTAGCAATTGCCTGAATGGGAGCATTTCCGTTAGCGAATTCCCAGACTTGCCACTCTAATTGATTTAGGCGCAACTGCGGTTTACCTGTCACGGCACTGACAAGACCTGAAGCAGACTCTGGAAGCTTATTCTGAAGCATCGTCCAATCTCGCAAAGCCCGTAAACCTGCTAGAGTCACTTCCTTGGGTGAAGCTGTTAAACCCGTCATTTCAGCACTGGGAAACGGCGCTTTGTTATCAAATTCAAACTGGCCCTCTTTCAACTCGAATAGCTTGCAAACTTGGTGTAATACCTGTTGGCTAAATAGCAGTTTTAACTGTTCAGCTTCCAGTAGCCCCTGCGCTTTGAGACATAGACCCGCAGGTTGATTAATGTTAACGGCGCACACTTCGGTAATACGGCTAGCAACTCGGGCAGTGATCCAGCCCCGCTGTTGAATCATCGATAGCAGTCCTTGTCCATCAAGTCGATCGGCTGCCGCAACAATATGACCCTGTTTGAACCAGATATGGAACGTTTTTCCCTTGTGAGAAGACTGATGAGACTGTTCTTGTATACTTAATTGTCCTGTTTTATTGCCTTGTTCAAGAAGCTGAAACAGCTCTGGGAGAGAAAAGTCGGCGAGATGTCCTGAAATAGTCATGGCTTACCTGCATTAACTAGATTAGTCTGCATTGAGTGCTGGATGAGTGTAATGATCGCCTGTGCGACTGATACCTGTTCGGTTGCATTGACAGTCACGATCGGAGGACAGTCTTGAGGATCGATGTATCCTAGAGCGATCGCAATATTTTCTGCTTGCCAGGAGGTGGGTAGATCTGTGTGAGTTAGACCGATGATCATCGGCACCTGCCGCCTTTGATTCATAAAACTTGCAATCCGGCGGGCATAGCGAAACTCCAGAGGGCGATGGGCAGCAACAAGCAATATATAGGCGTGGGCTTGCCGAATCAGAATATCCCACATGAAGTCAAATCGAGACTGACCTGGCGTACCATACAGGTGCAACGCCATTTCTGAACCAAACTGCAACCGACCGAAGTCAAATGCAACAGTGGTTTTTGGTTTCAGCTCTGCGGTTTCGTCCGTTGCCTGACGGTCTGTGTCAACCACTTCAATTTCACTGACAGATCTGATAAAGGTAGACTTTCCAGCCCCTACCGGACCTGTCACAACTAAACGCATGATTTCCATAAGCGGTTTCAGGGGTCTATTATCAAGGTCATTACAGTGAATGTTTAGGCAGCGCAGCATAGGCAACAGAATGTTTGGCTTATCTGCACTGCCGTCATGTCTATTTGGCGTTCGAGACCTACATCAAAATCAGCTTGATTTCTGAAACAGCCCGCTTAATTTCCAACATTAGAACGCCCTGCTTTGCCTTCTTATCAGCTAGTACCAACAATACGGCATCGTCTCCGCAACTCGTCAAAATGCCGTATCCCTGATCGCCTTCAACGTAAATGCGATCGATACCGCCCCGTCCTAGTTCTTGCCCAATTCGCTCACCTAGAGAAAGCATGGCGGCAGACATGGCAGATACCCGCTCCTCATCCATTGCACCGGGTAACGTTGCAGCCAAGGGTAAACCGTCTGGGGTGACGAGCGCGGCACCCTGAACGTCACTGGTTGCGGTTACAAAATTTTGCAGAACAATACCCAGTTTTTCGGTGTTAATTGACATGATGAGATCCTCCTGTAAAGACTGCGATTAAAAATGAATGGGGTAAAAACGGATGGAATAGAGGCTAACCAATAACTTCAAACTCAAGGACATCGTGGGAACTGCCCCGAAGAACTGACTCTATTTGTTTACCTCGAAGACGCTTGCCTGTGACTTGCTCTACCACACCTTGAACGGCTCCTAGTGTGAAGGTAAGCTTGCGAGGGGAGCCTTGAGGTTCGCCAGCCGAGCAAATGGTTTCCCGACAGTGAACTACGATTGACTCCCCGACTTCAGCAATCTTTTCGATGATGCAAAGCCGGGTGCCGTCTTTGCCCAATGCTTCTTGGAGTAGCGTTACGATCTCGCCTGAATCAATCCCTTTTCCGGTCAGACCAAGCTGTTGTGCTACTTGCTTACCCCGATTACGACCCGCAGAAATTAGGGCGATCGCCGCTGCTTTTTCACCTAGGGCTTCTTCAGTCCCAGTAACCAAAGCTCTGAAACAAATAATGCTGCTAAAGTCACCCAACTCAGCACGCAATTGATTAACAGCCGGAATTGCAACAGTAGACATGGTAAATACCTCAAAAATTTCAGGACAAACGGATGAAAGCAGCAAAATTACTGTCTTCAAAGAGCAATCAGTAAGCGATTAAATTTGCCACCCTGATGACCCCTTGATCGCAAGGGAGCTTAGGTGAAAATCTGACGAGCTAGTATTGAATGGTGGTGCGCGATCGCTACAGTCTGAGACTTGTGACGTTCAAACTGACTCAGTTAGCGGACTCAGCTATTGCGATCGCAATCAACGACCTTTGATACTCCCGATTCATAATCTTCTATTCATTTGTATGATCGATTTAAGCTGAATACTTCAGCATCTCTAAGTAGAGTTCTTCAGCAGGGTCAGTGAAGAGCTTCAGTATATTCACGAATTTTGAGCTGCACAATATTTTGCAATGCACGCTCACAAGAGCAAGAGCTGATTCTTAAAGTCATCTGAAACGCTTTCAGTATAATAATTTTTTATGGAGATTTATTATACATACTTAGTCCGTATATCTACTCCGATCGAGTGAGGCGGAAAACCGGATGCGATCGCTCTCCATATGCTACATCAACGAGGTGATTGACATTATGCAGCACCTTACTGAATACATCAGAACTAAGAGTTTCATTCCCTGGTTGACTGGCAGATCTTTGCCCACTCATCCCCAACTTCTTCTCCCACGCGGGGAGAAAAGGAGATAGAAAGTTCTTGGGTTTAAGGTCCCTCTCCTGCTCTGGAAGAGGCTTTGGAGTGAAGATAATTCAGGTTTTGTCAGTCAATCAGGTTCCATCCTCCTCAGGTCTAACTTGCTATCCGCCCTGCAAGAGATACGAATTTTTCGGGAAATATATTGGATTTCACGATTGCACAGCATAATTTTGAGGGATGATTTGTAAAGTGTCTCCAATCCGCACTTTGAATTCTATTCAATCCTCTATTTATTTAGGTCTCCGACTCTGTAGCGGTTTGCTGTTGCTTCAGGTATGCCTGCCTGCAAAGGCTCAACTTCTATGCCCGGCTCAGCTTGGTGGGGCGATCGCACCTGTTGTTACTAATCCTCAATTTCGGCGTGCCCACTGGGGAATTTTGGTGCAGACGGAGCAAAGCCAGACGCTCTACGCCCAAAATGCAGAAGAATTTTTCACTCCTGCCTCTAATGCCAAGCTGCTGACGACTGCCGCAGCTCTAACGCGACTCGGACCACAGTTTCAGATACGAACTTCTGTATACCAAGTAAGACAGTCTAATGCAAATATTTTGCGTGTCGTAGGGCGGGGTGATCCTAGCCTGACAGATTTGCAATTACAGGATCTCGCTCAGCAGATCCGCGATCGCGGCATTACTCAAGTCGATCGTTTGATATTGGATGATCAATACTTTCGCGGTGATGCCATTAATTTAACCTGGGAGTGGGAAGATATTCAGACGGGCTATGGAGCCGTGGCAAATAGCCTAATCGTTAACCAAAATGCGATCGGTTTAACGCTGGTGCCGCAGAGGATAGGGGAACCCTTGCAGGTGGTCTGGGAGGAACCTAGCATGGGGCAGCACTGGCAGATCAACAATCGTTCACATACAGTTGCCCCCGATCAGCCAGAATTTCTTCAGGTGGGGCGCACCGCTAACCCACTAATTTTGCAAGTCGAAGGGCAGTTGCGAGTTGGATCTGCCGCAGAGCCGATCGCCATTTCAGTGCCTCAGCCCGCCGCATACTTTGCCGATCGCTTTCGGCAAGCCCTAAATGCCGCCGGAATTCAGGTGAAGCAAACTCAGATTGTCGATGCTTCAGATGCTCATGGTTCAGGTGTTCATGCCTCAGATACTCAGTCCGTACAGCTTGCTCAAGCGATCGAGATAGCTGCGATCGAGTCTGTGCCATTGACAGAGCTGCTAGTAGAAACAAATCAAGAGAGCAATAACCTTTACGCAGAGGCGATCTTGCGATCCCTCGGTGCAAACCAGGTTTCTCAGAGTAGCTCTAGCCTGGAGGCAGGATTAGACTCAGTGAAAGCTGCTCTAACCCAGATTGGAGTGAATGCAGAAGGCTATCGGCTGTCAGATGGTTCAGGTCTGTCGCGTCGAAATCTTGTCAGCCCAACTGCTTTAGTCGAAACATTGCAAGCAATGCGGCGATCGCCCTATGCTTCGGCTTATAGAGACAGCCTAGCCGTTGCTGGAGTCAGCGGCACCTTGCGTAATCGCTTTCTGGGTAGTTCAGTGCAGGGACAGCTTCAGGGCAAGACAGGATTTTTAAGTGGCGCTGCTGCCCTATCAGGATACCTACAGCCACCCAACTATTCGCCCGTGATGTTTAGTATTATGGTCAACGGGTTCGACCTGCCGATCGGGGAAGTTCAGGAAGCGATCGACAGAATCATAGAGATTTTGCAAAACCTACAGCCCTGCTAAGCTGACCCTTGAATCTGTCTATATAATTGCAAAATAATCGCAAAAAACAGACTCTATCGAAGCTAGACCAGAGCCGGACGAGCTTCAGAAGGCTTGACTTGAAATTTCACCAGGTTAGCTAGCTCCTGGAGTTGGCTGATGGCTTCTGCGCCTTCTAACTTCATAAGTTCTCGATCGTCTCTCATCTCTGTCCAGGTAATTCCATAGTCAGATACCAAGAAACGAATCAGATGATTCTCCCCTAAGCTGACCATAAACGATGCGCTGTTCATCTGACCACCGCAGGTATAGCAAGAAGCTAGATACCCTCGGGTCTCTAGCACAGTTGCCAATGCCTGAAGATTCATAACCAGATCTTGAACGAATCTACGATGCTGCTCTGCAAGCCTGAGAAACATACTTAATCTCCTCCCGCCACAATCAATACAATTCTAGAACATTTTATAATTTCTTAAACATTTGATTTTAAAGTGCTGTACCTTTCGACTAAGCTAAGACTCCATCTACAGACTATCTCAGGCGATCGGCATCTCGTTTCTACAGCTTTTCTATAACGAACCCATAACAGATCTTAAAGATGAGTCATCAGGTTATTACAAGGTAGCGAAACGCCTAGCAGAATGTGGTATAGGGTGCAACATAAGAGCAATACAGCATCAAATGAAGCAGATAAACCAGGTATCTAGCCAATGCAAAGCACTACTCTGCACCGCCTTACACAACAAGCCTAACCTATTGCCCTAATCTCTGCCTAGCGACCTGAGCTTTTCAATACATATTTTTAATATATTGCCACAATTCTGTTACGAAAATTAAACTATGACGATATGGCGAGAGAGGCAATCGCTAATCAATCTCCCACCAGCCCAATCCAGGACCAATGAGACGTACGACAATCCAGTAAGCAACGAGTACCCCAATGCCAATCCAGGCTCCACGGGTACTCCAATTGACAAACTGCTCTGCCTGACTTTTTTTAATCGGCAGCCATGAATAAACATTCCCTTCCTGTCCATACTTCTCGCCTAGCGAGTCTTTGCGCCGCTTTGAGTCTCCCATGATTCACCAGCCGTGAGCTATATGTTGTAGGAGCATTATCATACCGTTTTCTTGTCTACCTCTGCCGTGACAGTATTAATCATCATAATTTTGAGGTTCCCCAGGAGTATTAGACCTTAAAGGTGATAGAATACACACCAAGCTAGGGGTGCCTGAGAAGTCAGGCTGAGATTACACCCTCGGAACCTGAGTCTGGTTAGTACCAGCGGAGGAAAGCGTTGAGTTTCGATCGCTATATATCCGAAGCCACAATCCGATCGATGACAGGATCTCAAAAATTGCCCTAGCCTGACACACTCTATGAGAATGGGCTAGATGACTATATCTACAGGTATGTCCACAGGAGCGATCGCGCTGCTAGTGACGTTGGCGACAACGGGTTTATTTGCGCTGCTGGGGTTGCTAAATGCCAGTCAGAAGACCATGAATATTGAAGACTTCATGGTGAGCCGCAATCGGTTTGGGTCTGGCATGGCGCTGGCGACGATCGTGGCATCGGCAATGGGAGTTTGGATTTTGTTTAGTCCGCCGCAAGTTGGCGCTACAAGCGGCATTGCTGGAATTCTGGGCTATTGCATTGGGTCGGCGATGCCGCTGATCGTGTTCACGCAGGTGGGACCTCGCATTCGTGATCTGATGCCCAACGGACATTCGCTCAATGAGTTCGTTTTGTATCGCTTCGGCAATGCTATGTATCTGCTGACGCTGGGCATTGTTGTGTTCTATATGTTTGTTTATCTGGCGGCAGAGCTGACGGCGATCGCTAAAGCCGTACAAATTCTGGCAGATGTGCCTTTGGGCTGGACGGCATTAGTCGTAATTACTGCCACCTTTATCTACACCACTTATGGCGGGTTAGGAGCCTCTATCTTCACCGATGCTATTCAGTTTGCCGTTATGCTACCTTTACTGCTCGTTAGCTTTTGGGTGGCGTTAACGGCTCTAGGCGGTTGGGAGAATGCGCTTACGCCTGTCGAGATCAAAGCACCTGATCTACTGAACTTAGGCTATGTCGATGGCATCAAATTTGGGGCAACGCTGATGATTGCGATCGTGGCGGCAGAAATGTTTAATCAAAGCAACTGGCAGCGAGTTTATGCCTGTCGAAATGACAAAACTGTGCGGCGAGCTTTTTGGGGGGGTGCTTTAGCGGTTCTCCCTATTATCCTTATCTCAGGCGGATTGGGGTTACTCGCCATGCATTTTGGATTTAACGACGATCGCGCTTTCTTTTCTCTGCTCAACCAGCTTTCACTACCGCTTTGGGTGACAATTCTGGTTTTAGTTCTGGCGCTGGCATTAGTTATGAGTACTATCTCTGCCCTGCTCAACGGTATCGCTAGCGTCTTCACTATTGATCTAATGCGGTTATTTCCACGAATGCAGTCGGCGGGATTATTGCGTACCTCGCGGATTCTCACGGTAGCGATCGGCGTTCCCGCAATTTTAATTGCTGCTCAGGGTTATGATGTTCTCTACCTGTTCCTATTAGCCGATTTGGTTTGCGCCGGAGCCTTTTTCCCGGTGCTGTACGGGTTTTATTCGCGTCGTTTGACCGGGCTAGCTGCCATGTTGAGCGCTCTGTTAGGAATTTTCGCAGGTGCGCTTTTCTTTCCTAAACCTGACTTTAGTCCCTGGCTTAATATTCCCTTTGGCGGCGATTTATTGGTGAGCTTTGCGGCTGCTCTGACTGTATCGGCAGTGATAGCGATCGTCCTTAGTTTGCTCAGCAAAGAATTGTTTGACTTTCAAAATCTGCGGATGCAGAGTCGCTCTTATTTAAAATCAGAAGGTGCGGAATCAGAAGAGGCGATCGGTACAGCGGAATAGGTAGATGAGACTTGTCGCTACTAGCGCGAAATGATTTAACCGTGATAGGCTTGCAAACAAGCTAGGGGTGCCTGAGCAATCAGGCTGAGATTACACCCTTAGAACCTGAGTCCGGCTAGCACCGGCGGAGGGAAGCTGTTTATACCAAGGAACTGAATATGAGAACGCATTGGGTTGCTCAACGACATGGACAGGTTAACGTGTCCCAGATGTACTATGCTCGTCAAGGCATAGTGACCGAGGAGATGAGCTATGTCTCACGGCAGGAGAACCTGTCTGTGGAACTGATTCGAGATGAAGTTGCGCGAGGTCGGATGATTATTCCGGCGAACATTAATCACACGAATCTGGAGCCAATGGCGATCGGCATTGCTTCTAAATGTAAGGTGAATGCCAATATTGGTGCGTCGCCCAATTCGTCAAACATGGAGGAGGAACTAGATAAGCTAAGACTGGCGGTGAAGTACGGAGCTGATACCGTCATGGATCTGTCTACAGGGGGCGGAAATTTGGACGCAATTCGCACGGCGATCATTCAAGCTTCACCCGTACCGATCGGCACGGTGCCGATTTATCAGGCGTTGGAGAGCGTTCATGGCAATATCGAAAATTTGACTGCCGAAGATTTCTTGCAGGTGATCGAAAAACACGCGCAGCAGGGCGTGGACTATATGACCATTCATGCGGGCATCTTGATCGAACATTTGCCCCTCGTCAAAGGTCGGCTAACTGGAATTGTGTCTAGAGGCGGCGGCATTTTGGCGCGATGGATGCTGCATCACCATAAACAAAACCCGCTGTACACGCATTTTCAGGACATTATTGAGATTTTCAAGCGTTACGATGTGTCGTTTAGCTTGGGCGACTCCTTGCGTCCGGGGTGCCAGCATGATGCCTCGGATGCAGCACAGCTTGCAGAACTTAAGACTCTAGGGCAACTCACCCGCAAAGCCTGGAGGCATGATGTACAGGTGATGGTGGAAGGTCCTGGTCATGTACCGATGGATCAGATTGAATTTAATGTACGTAAGCAAATGGAGGAATGCTCTGAGGCTCCTTTCTATGTCTTGGGTCCCTTGGTGACAGACATTGCGCCGGGGTATGACCACATTACTTCGGCGATCGGTGCAGCTATGGCGGGTTGGTACGGCACGGCAATGCTGTGTTACGTTACGCCCAAAGAGCATTTGGGCTTACCTAACGCCGAAGACGTGCGAAATGGCCTGATCGCCTACAAAATTGCGGCTCATGCGGCAGACATTGCCCGTCATCGACCGGGGGCACGCGATCGTGATGATGAACTTTCTCGCGCTCGATACAACTTTGACTGGAATCGCCAGTTTGAGCTATCGCTTGATCCCGATCGTGCCCGTGAGTATCACGATGAAACCCTACCCGCAGATATTTACAAAACCGCTGAGTTTTGCTCAATGTGCGGCCCTAAGTTTTGTCCGATGCAGACGAAGGTTGACATGGAGTCGTTGACGGAACTGGAGAAGTTTTTGGCGAAAGAGCTAATGTCGGGATGAGGTTCCCTCATCCCCTAAATCCTTCTCCCACTGGGCTTCTCTTGCAAACATTTTAGGACTCTTGCAGAGTTTGCACAAAGTCAAATAAATGATGCGCCATTTCCAGTTTGCTGCATGGGTCGATCGCCTGCTTTCTGCCCGTGCAGTCTAAAAAAATTGCCTGGTTTTGGTCACTGCCAAAGCCACTGTTGGGCTGATCGATGGGATTAGCGACGATCGCATCTAAATTTTTTCTCCGCAATTTTTCTAAGGCTGGAGCCAAGATATCGCCCGTCTGAGCCGCAAAGCCAATCAATCGCTGATGGGGCTGTTTTAACTGACTCAACGCTGCCACGATATCGGGGACAGGCGACAGAGAAAGGGTAGTGGGAAGCAATTGTTTGGGCAGTTTCTCAGGATGAAACTCGGCTGGAGACACATCTGCCACAGCCGCCGCCATGATCAGCCAGTCGGCACTGGCAAAGTGCGCCGTCAAAGCTTGCTGCATCTCGGCAGCCGTGATGATCGGCACAAGCTGTATGCCCTTTAGCCCTACGAGCAAGCTCTCTTCCATAGGTGCATGAACCAGAGTAACAATCGCCCCTCGGTGCTGTGCTGCTTGGGCTAACGCCACACCCATTCTTCCGGTGGCAGGATTGCCGATAAACCGCACTGGATCGAGATATTCGCGGGTGCCGCCCGTGCTAATCAACAGATGCTTTCCCTCCAAATCGCGCCTGCCGCCCGTATGCAGCAGCGATCGCACTTGCGCCAAGATTTCTCCAGGCTCCGCCATCCGTCCTGAGCCAATGCGATCGCAAGCCAAAATTCCTTCTCCTGGCTCCAGAAAGTGAT
>CASBQM010000804.1 GCA_949127645.1 Synechococcales cyanobacterium PMM_0036 | reverse complement strand
TTATTGTGGTCAAAGCAGTTTTACCACTATAGCGTAGCGGATTGGCTCGCGGGCGATCCGACTCATCCTGCTGATCCTGCTCGACTGGGACTCAATCACGATTGGGCGCAGCATTTATACAATCGCGATGTTATTTCCATGCCCGATAAATGGGAGTATCCCTGGTATGCCACTTGGGATCTCGCCTTCCACATGATTCCCATGTCCAAAATTGACCCAGACTTTGCCAAGCAGCAGCTTATTTTGTTGCTGCGTGAATGGTATATGCACCCGAATGGGGCACTACCTGCCTATGAGTTTGGCTTTTCTGATAGCAATCCTCCGGTACATGCGTGGGCGTGCTGGCGAGTTTATAAGCTCACGGCTCCCAAAGGTCAGCGCGATCGCGTCTTTCTAGCTCGTGTCTTTCAGAAATTGCTGCTCAACTTTACCTGGTGGGTAAATCGGCAAGATACCGTAGGCAAGAACATTTTTGCAGGAGGCTTTTTGGGCATGGATAACATTGGTGTATTCGATCGCTCTCATCCTTTGCCTGTGGATGGACAGTTGGAGCAAGCCGATGCGACCGGATGGATGGCATTTTATTGCAGCACGATGCTGGCAATGGCCATGGAGTTAGCCTCAGAAGATGCAGCCTATGAAGACCTTGCCTCCAAATTCTTTGAACACTTTATGTCCATCTCTAGCGCTATCAACACCTTTGACGGCACGGGGTTGTGGGATGAACAGGATGGCTTCTACTACGATCAGTTGCGCCGAAATCAAGCTGCTGATGGAGAGAGAGCAGTACCGTTGCGGGTGCGATCGCTAGTGGGACTGTTACCGCTGCTCACCGTTGAGGTTTTAGATCAATCTGTCATGGATGCGTTGCCAGATTTTTCTAAACGAATGCGCTGGTTATTAGAAAATCGTCCAGAGTTGGCGCAGCAAATTTCTTGCCTGTGCGAAGACCCTCAGCATGAGCGTCGCTTACTCTCGATTCCCACTCACGATCGCCTGCTGCAAGTGTTGCGCTACCTGCTGGATGAAAACGAATTTCTGTCGCCCTATGGGATTCGATCGCTTTCTAAAATTCACAAAGACAATCCCTATTCGTTCTGGGTGGGTGAGCAGGAATATCGCGTTGAGTATACGCCTGGTGAATCGACCAACGACACATTTGGCGGCAATTCCAACTGGCGGGGCCCCATCTGGTTTCCACTCAACTATCTGATTATTGAAGCGCTTGAACGCTACTACCACTTCTATGGTGATTCCTTGCAAGTAGAATGCCCAACCGGATCAGGACAACGAATGAACTTGCTGCAAGTGGCACAGGAGATCAGCACTCGGTTAGGTGAACTCTTTATGCCGGATGACATGGGGCGATGTCCTTGGCAGGGTGAGGAGGGGCGCTACAACGATGATCCCAACTGGCAAAATTTAATCCTGTTCAACGAATACTTCGATGCAGATACAGGGCAGGGGTTAGGAGCCAGTCACCAAACTGGATGGACTGCTCTGGTCGGTCGTCTTGCCTTAGGCAATCGTATTGGGATTACAGCGTCAGGGAGTCACTAATTGAGATAGTTACCTCACTCATCTAAACCGTTTAGAGCACAACTTATTACCCTACAGGAGAATCCTATGAAGCTCGAAGGAAAAACCGCTTTAGTGACTGGCAGTAGTCAGGGTATTGGGCAAGCGATCGCTATTCGCCTTGCTGAAGAGGGCGCCAATATAGTCATCGATTATCGATCGCACTCTGAAGGCGCAGCAGAGACCAAAGCAAGGGTTGAAGCCACTGGGCGCAGAGGGTATGTGGTTCAAGCAGATTTAGGAGTAGTAGAAGATATCCGTAGAATGATTGCTGAAGGCATCCAGCAGTTTGGGAAACTCGATATTTTAGTCAATAATGCCGGATTAGAAAAGCAGGGTGACTTCTGGGACGTGACAGAAGAAGACTATGACACTGTCATGAATGTAAATCTGAAAGGCGTATTTTTTGCGACCCAAATGATCGTGCAACACCTGCGAGATACAGGGCGATCGGGCAAAATCATCAATATTAGCTCTGTTCACGAAGAACTTTCTTTTCCCCACTTCACGACTTATTGCGCTAGTAAAGGTGGAGTTAAGATGATGATGCGAAACTTAGCTGTAGAACTAGGCTCATTGGGCATCACAATTAATAACGTAGCACCGGGTGCGATCGAGACTCCCATTAATCAGAAGCTTTTGAACAATCCTGACAAGCTCAACGATGTTGTTAAAAACATTCCGCTAGGACGCTTGGGGCAAGCCAAAGATGTTGCCTCCCTTGTTGCATTTTTGGCATCTGTAGATGCGGATTACATCACGGGGTCAACCTTCTTCGTCGATGGTGGCTTATTGTGGAATTATCAAGAGCAGTAAGTCATCGTTTTCTACTTCAAGTTGAGCTTTTCGTTTTCGCCACTAGGCGCTGGTTTGCCAGTTGCAACAGCTTTGACGAACCCGATCATTTTTGTAATCCAACCTGCTGGGGCATCCCAATATTCGGCTGTTTCAACTGTCACCTTAAGCAAGGCGATTTCTGGCTCATCTAATTCTTGAGGAAACCAGGCTTTGAGTTCCGGCTTCCACAATTCTTGCATCTTGGCGCGATCTCTAACGGTTTTTGCCGTGCCTGACATGGAGACATACTGCTGCTTATCGGGTGCAGAAAAGCTGACATTGACCTGTTCAACGCGATCGACTTCTGTTACCTTGGCAGTATCAGCATAGGTGAAAAACCAGAGATCGCCATTGGGTTCAATTTCTCCATTAACTGACATAGG
>CASBQM010000803.1 GCA_949127645.1 Synechococcales cyanobacterium PMM_0036 | reverse complement strand
GCTAGGACTAGCTCCGTGCGGTGGAGCGCTACTAAATCGCAGTTGAGTTGCGATCGCAGCTTCGAGGCAAACCCTCCATCCTTAGTGCGCGTATAGCCCAGGCTTTCTAGCAAATCGTTTGAGCGGAAAGAGACGATCGCCCCATTGCCTTGCCGAGCAGCAAGCCTATAGAGATAGAGGACGATCGACACCTGTCGGGGGTTGAGAAAGGTGAGCAGCGCCATAAACAAGCGCTGAATTTTGCGATCCTGAATCTTCTCCAGCCCATTGCTGATGCCCTGGTCGGTGCAGGTTTTCAGGTCAAGCTTGGCATATTCTTGCTTTAGCTCCTCCCATTCTTCGGCAGAGAGATTGTCTAGCGGCACCCGACGAGTAACGGCAACTTCGCTAGTTTCCCTGGCATCTGCTTCAACCTTCATCTCTAGGTAGCAGCCGCTTTCATCCGATCGCAAGATCGGCAGACGGATATCTGGGTTTTTCAGCGAGGCGGCGGCTCTAGGCAGCACCATGAGTAGATAACTATCGACTGGAAAGGTTTCGGATTGTCGAGTCGTCGCGTGAAGTCCCATGCTGTCCGTTTTCCTGATTGCTGCGTCCAATTAGATTTTTCTTAAAGGTTGACACTACCAGGGGTAGTGTCAACCTTTAAGCCATAACTATATGTGGTACTAGAAATTCGTCAAGAGTGCATCCGAACGCTAGGGGTGGTTTCGAGACTGTAACGCCCGCGTATGATTTTTCGCAGCCTACCTGTAACTTTGGCGGATACTTTTGCCTATAACGCCCACGTATTGCATTCAAGCTCTTTCCAAAAAATTTGCCTTATCGCTTTGGGTGTCGCATCACTTTAGCAGAGGATGGACGATCGCCACACAATGAGATTTTTGGGGGCTGGTAGCGATCGCTCCCCCCATTTCTGCCGCTATCTTTTGTGGATCAGTCAAGTCTTTATCCTGTAACTTTCGCGTATGACTTCTACCTATAACGCCGACGTATAGAACAGCCCTAACGCCCGCGTATGGGATCATCTGACCTCTTGAGATCAAAAAACTTCGGTGTTAACCTTGCGTCCATCAGAATTCTAAGTTTAGGAATTCTGGACAAATTCGATCAAAAACGATCAAAAAGGAGGACTTGAGCCATCTAGCTGTGATATCTGCCTGAGCAAACTTTGCTCAATCACTGATTTTGGTCTTAATCCAAAATCTAAAATCTAAAACCCAAAATAAAAACCCCTTTGCCTCCCTACCACAGTTAGCAAAAGGGTCTCTCGTTCATTTCCCGGAGTTGGGAAAATTTATATGTCTCAAGATCCTAGCAGGTCTCGGAGTTCTGTCATAGAGCTTCGGGAAAGTTTTGTCTGTCTGGAACAGGTTTTTGAAACGCCCAGAACCGTCCCTTCTAAGAAACCTGTTCAGCAGTCTATCGTCCAGCCATTTGTTTATGTCAAAGAACCAGATGATTTTCTAGCGCTCTTTCCCCACCGGTTTGACTATATTTATGCCGAGCATCCGCAGCCCGGACAGTCGCCCAACTGGCAAACCGAACGCCGCTATCCGTTAGCCGATCGCGTGTTGTTGCAGGGCGGATATCTTTATGGTGTACGGTTTGCAACAGAAACTCACTACTGTCTGCTAGATATTGACATTGGCAGTATCTATCATCCTCAGCGTGATGCTTTGGCGATCGCTCGAATTTTGGTTGCTTTAGAGCCGCTAGGGCTGGTTTCATACCTTGCCTGTACCTCTAGCTATAGCGGTGGGCTTCACCTGTATTTTCCGTTTCAGGTGGCTCAGCGATCGTGGGAATTAGCGATCGCTGTGTCTACAAGTTTAGAAAATGCTGGATTCAAAGTAGCGCCAGGACAACTTGAAGTCTTTCCCAACCCAAAGCCCTACGGAACTGAGGAAAATCTTAGTCTTTACAATGCCCATCGTCTGCCAATGCAGGCAGGTTCGTATTTACTGAACCCTGACCTTCAGCCGATTTGGAGCGATCGTCATCAGTTTGTAGCGCAGTGGCGCCAGATTGCAGCACGTAACGATCTGGATGCTGAAGTTCTGCGTCAGATTTTGCGGCAAATAAAGCGCCGTCATTATCGCGTGTCTGGTAAGGCTGATAAATTTCTCAACGATCTGAATGCAGAAATTGAGTTGGGATGGACAGGTTTCGGACAAACCAACTATCTCCTGGGTCGGATTGCCATGCGGACTCATGTTTTTCACTCGGTGCTGTCTGGGGGTGAACCGCTTCAAGGACAAGCCTTGGTGGATGAGATCGCTAGGGTAGCACGAGCTTTACCGGGATACCAGCAGTGGTGTCAGCATCAGCATGAAATTGAAGCGCGATCGCTTGAGTGGGCAAGATGTGTTGAAGCGAGTCGCTACTATCCCTATGGCAGTAAAAAGGAGAAACCTGTAGCAGAAGAGCAAGAGGCTAGCCCAAGCTGGAATCAACAGCAGTCCGAAGGCGCTAGAGAACGAATTCGAGGAGCGATCGCGCTTCATCTCAATCAGAATTCTTTGCCTTCTGGAGCAACCGCTCGCTTCCGATTGCTAACCCAGGCTGGAATTGGCGGTAGCTCTCTCTATCGTCATCGTGATCTCTGGCATCCAGAGTTTCTGATGATCTCTGAGGATCTGTCCAAAGATTCACTTGTAGACATTACAGAAACATTACCTCAAGTCTTATCTGAAAACTTATCTACAGATACGGACATTGTGGATAACCCCCCGCACCCCCCAACTTCACATGAGGAGAGGTCGATGAATTGCGTTAGATCCGCATTCATCGACACTTATCCTGCAAGCTTATTACCTGCTATAGGCAGTAATCTACCACTAGAGAAGCGTTTCAGCCTTGATCAATTAAAGGAAATTCAAGGGACAGGTCGTAATCTATTAGTAGAACTTGCCCAGGATGAATTTGATCTTTCTGACCTACTCGTAGCAATCTCTGTGCAGGTACGGCGAATCTCCTGGACAAAGAACCAGATACGCGATCGCCTCATGACCCTCTTTGGAAAAGACAGACGATCGCTCCTCAGCAACCTGGAGCTAGTGCAGTGGTTGGCATGGCTAGAGCATTATCCTTGAGACTCTATTTGAGAATGAGCGGTGTAAGCACGGGAGCCATCAGCATTTCAAATTCTAAGTTGGTGGCACTAACCACATTTTCGATAATCTTGCCATTGTGCAGCCGCATTACATGGGTTTCAACGAAAGTGATGTCTCGGTTGGTTGCTGCAACACCAAAAAAGTCTTTCGCGTGCTTCTGAACGGAACGAAAGCGAACGACGACGCGATCGACTGCGGCAAACATATCTTCGATGATCATTTCTGAGCCAGGAATGGGTGGGAAGGCATCATAGAAGGCGCTAAATATCTGCTGATACTCCTCAAGTCCATTAATTGAACCGTCTGGCTTCAGCCCTGTAGTGACTTGCACCTGTTCGTTCAGAACTTGCTCAGCAATGCTGATGTTGCCTTTGCCCAAGAACTGCTCAATGAAGGTGCGGGCGATCGCTAAATTTTGGCTCTCAATTTCAGTCATGGTTGATAGACTCCAGTTCTGTTATGAATTAGCAAACTATTTGTGAATTAGTAAACAATCTCTGAATCAGAGGCAGGATTAGCATGAAAAGACCAATACTCTTCAGCGATCTGCTCGGGGCTATATTTGGGATCTTCAGGGCTAACCGTGCCGCAAATGGTAATGGTGCCCACGCGGATACCATCAGGTTTCAATGCGTCAGCCAGCATCTTGGCAAGACTTCTGATCCCAACTTTACCTAATGAAAGCGAACCAAAGTCTGGACTGGGATACATCGAAAAGCCGCCACAAAAGCCGTGTTACCTGC
>CASBQM010000802.1 GCA_949127645.1 Synechococcales cyanobacterium PMM_0036 | reverse complement strand
GACGATCGCCTCCCCCGGATCAGGCTGCTTTACCAATGACTCGCCGATCAGCACTGCCGTTGCGCCAGCTTGCTGCACCCGATGTATGTCTTCAGCGGTATGCAAGCCCGATTCGCTGACGACCAGAATGCTGCGTTCTTGAAGCGCCTCCCCTCTGGTTGCCAGGAGATCGCAGGTGGTTTGCAAATCCACTGAAAAGTCTTCCAGATTGCGGTTGTTGATGCCTACTAGCGCCACGCCTTCTAACAATAGGATGCGATCGAGTTCTTCTAGGGTATGTACTTCGATTAGCGCCGCCATGCCCAGCACTTTGGCAATTTTGAGGAAGTATTGCAGATCTTTGTCTGGCAAGATGGCAGCAATCAGCAAGATGGCATCTGCGCCATGAATTCTTGCTAAATAAATTTGGTAAGGATAAATCAAAAAATCTTTGCACAATAGCGGCGTATCGACTGCTGCCCGCACCCGCCGCAAATTCTCGAAACTGCCCTGAAAGAATTTTTCGTCGGTCAACACCGAAATACAGGCGGCTCCGGCTTGGGTATAGGCTTGGGCGATCGCCACGGCATCAAAGTCTTCCCGAATTACACCTTTGCTAGGCGAGGCTTTTTTAACTTCGGCAATCAGCGCAGGCTGAGTTTTTCTCGATCGCAGCGCTGCAACAAAATCCCTGGTAGGCAAGGCATCCTGCACCTGCTTTTGCAGCTCTGCTAACGGCTGCCGCTCTCGCATTTGGTCAACTTCAACTTCTTTTTGCCAGACAATTTCCTCCAAAATATGGCGAGGCTTTGCGTCCGGCACCTTTGCCTGATAGCGCAAATACTCGACGGCAATGGCACGATTGGGAGAACGACGGCGGATTTCCATGGGTTGAGGAAACTAGGGAGATGGCTGGGATAGAAGCATGGGAACTTTTAATAGGTCGCAGATAATAGGTTGCAGACCTTTCAAAAGTTCCTATTCGGGAAACTAATGGGTGCCGATCGCCCGTTTATAGGCTTCATCTAGCACTTCCGAGAGAGTGGGATGCGTGTGGACAAAGTAAGCAAGTTCATGGACAGTGCGACGTTCGGCGATCGCGTTGGCAGCTTCCTGAATCAGGTCGGCGGCGTGCAGACCGATAATGTGAACTCCAAGAACTTCGCCCGTATCCTTGCGGTAAATCACCTTTGCCAGTCCGTCGGTTTCTCCTTCAGCGATCGCCTTGGCATTGCCCTTAAAGTAGGAGCGCACGGTGGCAACCTCAAAGCCTTCTACTTTGGATAGCTCAACAGCGGTGGGTTCGGTTAAGCCTACAAAGCTGACTTCGGGATGGGTAAATGCCGCAGCGGGAATGCTCCGATAGTCCATTTGGCGCGGACGACCGCAGATAGTTTCGATCGTCGCCACGCCCTGAGCTGATGCAGCATGAGCCAGCATCATTTTGCCTGTGGCATCGCCGATCGCCCACAGATGCGGCACGGGCTGACCCTCAATCAGCACCGCCATTTCATCGTTGACGGGGATAAAGCCTCGGCGATCGAGTTCTGCCCCAATGGACTCCAAGCCCAAATCTTGAGTCGCCGGAATTCGCCCCGTGGCAATCAGGCAAGCATCCACCTCCAGGACTTCCACAATCTCTTTGGTTTTAGCATCGGCAAGCTCAATCACGACTGGAGTACCGGGCGTAACGGTCTTTGCCAGCAAGCCCGATCGCGTTTCGATATCACGCGGAGCGATCAGAATCCGCTGTGCCAGTTTGGCAATGTCGGGATCAAATCCCGGCATGAGCTGATCCAATGCCTCAATGATCGTCACTTCGCAGCCCAGCGCCGTGTAGACATCGGCAAACTCTAGCCCAATGTAGCCGCTGCCGACGATCGCAATCCAGTTAGGCAATGATTCCAGCTTGATAGCATCATCGCTGGTGAAGACGGTTTTGCCGTCAATTTTGGCACCAGGCGGCACAAAGGGAACCGAACCCGGAGCCAGAATAATATCTTGAGCCGTGATAGTTTTTTCGCCGTCTGGGGTAGTAATGCTGAGCTTTTGGGCACCCGCCAGCTTGGCTTTGCCCTGAATAATATCTACGCCGACGCGCTTGAGGCTACCGATTAGCCCTTCTCGCTGTTTAGTGACAATGCCCGATGCGTGATCGGCGATCGCCTGTCGTTCAAATGCCACGTTGCCTACCTGAATGCCCAGCGCTTTGAGATGGTGGGCATCGCGCAGCTCTCGCACACGCCCCGAAGCCGCCAGCAGCGCCTTAGAGGGAATACAGCCTCGATTGACGCAGGTGCCGCCCATCGTGCCAGCTTCCACGATCGCCGTCTTTAGCCCACAGCTCACCGCATGGAGCGCTGCCCCATGACCGCCTACACCAGCACCCACAATCACCAGGTCATAATCCAATCCGTGAGTCACTTCAGTCTCCCTCTGGGTAATTGCCTAGTTCTATTAACTTCAATTCTCAACTTCAATTCTCAACGGTCAGTGAGGATTAGACAACTGCTGAAGGAATTTTATCGTCAAGTCTTCACCCTGGCTAATCTAAAATCTAAAATCTCCCATCCTCTGCCGTCTTGCCTCATAGAGCATTAGCGCTGAGGCGATCGCCACATTCAAGGATTCGACTCCCGCCGCTAGGGGAATTTTGACGGCAACATCGGCAAGCCCGGCAAGCTCTGGCGATAGTCCGGCTCCTTCGTTGCCCATTAAAATCAGCGTTGGGCGGGTCAGGTCAGCCTCCCAGTAAGTGAGCGTGGCAGTGGGCAAAGTGGCGACTACCTGTACCCCCTGAGCGCGGAACTGCCGCACGTCTGCGCCCAGATCAGCACTCACGCCCATGGGCAGACGAAACCACTGTCCGGCAGAGGCACGTAGCACCTTGGGACTTTCTAAATCAACGCTGTCGTCAGTCAGCCACAGCCCATCTGCCCCCACTGCTGCCGCCGTCCTGATCACCGTTCCCAGATTGCCCGGATCTTGCAGAGTTTCTAGAGCAAGCCCCAGTTGCAGCGTTTTAACGACGGGCAGATTAAGCGAGACGCGCTCAGCCGTAGCAACTACTCCATCAGGCTGTACGGTAGTAGCGATCGCGGCTAAAACTTCGGGACTGACGATTTCTACACGCTGCGATCGCTGAGCCGCCTGTTCCCACAGCATCGGATGCTGCTCCTGCCAGACAGAAGTACAGCAAACCGTCACGAGGGGATAGCTCACGGCACAGGCTTCTTCCAGGAGATGCGTTCCTTCTAGCAAAAAGATCTGCTGTTCACGCCGCTCTTTAGCGCGATGCAGCTTTCGCATTTGTTTGATTAGAGGATTTTGGAGACTGGTCAGCATAGAACTGGTCAGCATAGGACTGGTTGGCGTAGGGCTGGTTAACGTAAGGCTGGTTAGCGTAGAAAATAGCAAGTATTAACATTTTGTTATAAATTCAGCGTTCATTGATTAAGTATTTTGAAGCATCTTCTACCGCAATACTTCTACCGCAATAGTTTATAAGGACGATTTCAATTAGCCCTAAAAAATAGCTTCAGACAAAACCATTGCCTGAAGCTATTCCAAAGTTGACCTCAAATAATGCGGAACCCGGGACTTGAACCCGGAAGTCTTTGCAAACACTAGAACCTGAATCTAGCGCGTCTACCAATTCCGCCAGTTCCGCAACTGGAGATCTAAACTCGCTTCGGGGAAACCCTTAAGAGCTACAGGCTCTAAAGCAATATTTAGACTGCGATTCACCATCATCCATCAACTAACGCAGTTCGTCAACTGGCTTGCCCCGTCTTTTGCTTTAGATTCAGCACAAATACCCTGATTTTCTGGCAGCATACACTGGATTCTTTGACGACGCATAAGCAACGCTCAAAGTGGCGCTCAAAGATTCTTTAGCTACTTCAAATCTTTTCGGTAAGATCAATACCAAATTATTTATGAAGTAATTTTGTGAGGCTAACGGGCTATCG
>CASBQM010000801.1 GCA_949127645.1 Synechococcales cyanobacterium PMM_0036 | reverse complement strand
TACGCCCAAAATCCTCAAGGTTTTGAAATCTAACCTTAGCCAAAATGCCAAGGCGGTGGCGCTATTTCAGCAGGAGGCTATGGTGCTGAGCCAGTTGCCCCATCCCGGCATTCCGGCGATCGAACCCCAGAGCTATTTTCAGTTCTATCCACGCAATGATGCACCGCTCCACTGCATTGTGATGGAAAAAATTGATGGACCCAACCTGCGCGAATGGATGCGGCAGCAGGGCGACAATCCCATCAGTGAAAAGCAGGCGTTTAACTGGCTAAAGCAGCTCTCTGAAATTCTGCACCTGGTGCATCAAAAGAACTACTTTCACCGCGACATCAAGCCCGAAAATATTATGCTGCGATCGAATGGACAGCTAGTGCTAGTGGACTTTGGAGCCGCACGAGAAATGACCTATACCTACCTAGCGCAGTTGGGCAAATCGGGAGAAATTACGCGCATCAGCTCCGCCGGCTATACCCCGCCCGAACAGGAAAAAGGACAAGCCGTGCCGCAGTCTGATTTTTATGCCCTCGGCTGCACCTTTATCTATTTGCTTACAGGCAAATCGCCCACCAACAGCAGCATTTATGACTCTCTCAGCAACGAGTTTCACTGGCGACCCTACGCGCCGCAGGTCTCGCCCACCTTCGCCAACTATATCGACAAGCTGGTTGCGCCTAGAGCGAGCGATCGCCCTAAGAGTACGCAAGAAATTCTGGCGACTTTGCCGCAGTTAGAGGCTGCCGTTTCACAAGTTTCTACACCGCCCACTCGGATAGGGAGTCAAGCCATCAGTCAAGCCATCAGTCAAGCATCGCCCCCACATACGGTCATGCAAGGCACACCAGCGAATCAGGCGGGTCGGAGCGCAGAAATCGGTGAATCCGAAGTCAGGCGCCCTAGAGCAAAACGCTGGCTGTGGGGTGGGGCGATCGCCCTATTGCTGTTAGGCGGCGGCTATATTTGGCAAAACTACTCTAGTCCTTCGGTCCAAAGCGTTAAGCTGCTTACGCCCATCCGCACGCTGCAAGGGCATACAAGCTTTGTGAACGTGCTGGCGATCTCTCCCGACGGCAAAACTCTGGTCAGCGGTAGTGCCGATCAAACCATCAAAGTCTGGGACTGGGCAACGGGGACTGAGCTACGAACTTTGGCAGGGCACACGAGCTTTGTGAATGCGTTGGCGATCGCCCGAGATGGCAAAACTCTGGTGAGCGGCAGTGCCGATCAGACTATCAAAATCTGGGACTTGACGACCGGAAAAGAACTTCGCACCTTGGTCGGACACAAAGGCTTTGTCAACGCGCTGAATATTAGTCACGATGGGCGCATCTTGGTGAGTGGCAGTGCCGACCAAACCATTAAAGTTTGGGATCTAACCACCGGAAAAGGACTCCGCACCCTTGTCGGACACACAGGCTTTATCAACTCGCTAGACATTAGTGCCGATGGGCATACGTTAGTCAGCGGTGGCACTGACCAAACCCTTAAAGTTTGGGATCTGACCACCGGAAAAGAGTTGCGCACCCTCACCGGACATACAGGTTTTGTCAACACGGTCGTGATTGCCCCCGATGGGCAGACTGTGATCAGCAGCAGCACCGACAAGACCATTAAAATCTGGAATTTGACAACGGGAGAGATGATACGCACCCTCACCGGACATCTGAGCTTCGTCAACCCACTTGCCCTCAGCGCCGATGGACAAACTCTAATTAGCGGCAGTTCCGACAAAACGATTAAAGTCTGGAATCCCAGCACGGGCGAAGCTCTCTACTCACTCAATTGCGGCACAGACGTGAAGCATTTTGTCGTTAGCCCCGATTGGCAGACGATCGCCAGCGGTAGCGGGGGCAACACCATCAAAGTTTGGCAGCTTCAAAAGTAACGGGCATAGGCTTTGACGGTAGAGGTATGGCGCGATCTCCGTCTTGCATTTAGCAACCTCAACCCCAATTCTCTCAAAACATTGAGAATTTGCCCTGCAAACTGATAAGTTAATCAGGGTTGCATGAGGGAATACACTTCCTCTTTTGAAAAACCTAGTAGATTCTTAGTAAAGCCTAGTAGAGTCTTGAAAAGCCTAATAGATCAACCAGTAGATTAGTAGCCGTATTCGTAACGGAATATATATGCGCATAGTAGCTCTTGTTCCCGGCGGGATTGGCGACCAGGTTCTGTTCTTTCCAACCTTGGATGATTTGAGAAAGAACTATCCAGATGCCGAAATTGATGTGGTGGTAGAGCCGAAGGCGAAAGCTGCCTATCGGGTCTGTAAGTCAGTAGACGACGTGCTGCTGTTTGACTATGGCGATCGCAACAGTCCGGCAGATTGGGCAAACCTTCTGGGCGTGATGCGCGATCGCTATTACACGATTGCCCTTTACGCCGGACAGGGCTGGGGCGTAGAGCTGCTAATGTGGATGACTGGCATTCCTACGCGGGTGGGCTATGATAGCAGCGCCGGCAAGGGGTTCTTGACGAATGTTGTGCCCGATAAAGCGAATCAATACCCGACTCACCGCTATCATGACCTGCTGCAAGGGGTGAATATGGCAACCGCAACTCCCGATTTGGCGATCGCCATTCCCAAAAAAGACTTGGACTGGGCAGAGGGGGAACAAAAGCGCCTGGGCATTAAGGGCAGCGGCTATGTCTTACTTCATGATGGAGCAAGTGAAGCCTATCCGATCGATCGCTGGAAAAGCATTGTCCAGAGCTTCCGGCACCAGCAGCCCAACCTGCCTCTAGTGGTTGCCCAATCGAGCGAACATTCAGAATTAACGACAGCATTGATCGCAGACTATCCCGAACTCAAAGTGACAGATCCAGGCGACATGGGCAAATTAGCCTCCATGATTGCCGCAGCCAATCTCATGATCTGCACCGAAAGTGCGCCTATGCACCTGGCTGTTGCGCTGCAAGTCTACACCGTGGTCTTGCTCAACTCTGCTAGCTCAGCCAGTTTGCTACCCGAGAGCGACAAACTAGCGATCGTTTCCTCCGAAACGGGTAAATTGGCAGATATTGCGCCTGAGCAGGTTTTATCTAAGGTGTGGGGGAGCTGAAGCCTCTTTTACGAATGTACAGCGTGAATGTACAGCGTGAATGTACAGCGCCGATCGCGCTTAAATTCAGTAGACTGGTTCTGTCCCTTATCCGGTCACGGCAATGGCGATCAAGAGAATGCCCATTCTTAAGAGAGTGGCAGCTCTAGGCATAGATCGACGCGATCTGCGGGCGTTCTCAATTTTGGCGGTATTTTTTGGGGTGTTGATTGCGCTGGCAGGTTCCAGGGTTTTTAGCCATGCGGCAAAAGCCGATCGCCTGAACCACTTGCTCAACAGCAAATCTTGCTCGAAGTGCGATTTGGATGACGCTCATCTAGAAAATGCCAATTTAGAAGGGGCAATCCTAAAAAACACCAGCCTTCGACGTGCCCATCTTTCGCAGATCAACTTGCGATCGGCAAATTTAGCGTCAGCAATTCTCAGTGAAGCAGACTTGACTGAAGCCAACCTCAGCGATGCCACTTTAGGAGAGGCTATTCTCAACGGCAGTATCTTGAAGAACGCTAACTTGAGTGATGCAGACCTCAGCGGTGCTTACTTGGGAGACAGCACGCTGCAAAACGCTAATCTTAGCAATGCGGATTTGAGCAACACCAATTTGTCACGGGTGGACTTGAGCAACGCCAATCTGCGGGATACCGACCTGAGCAATGCCGACCTGAGCCGTGCCGACTTACGGATCGCCGACTTGCCCAGAGCAGATTTAGGCGGGGCAGTCCTGCAAAAAGCTAAGTTAAATAGCGCGAATTTAATGCGAGCGAACTTATCCAGAGTTGATTTGACGCGCGCCAATCTGTCTCGATCGCATCTACGGGATGCTAATCTCGGCAATGCCAACCTCACAAGAGCCGATCTGCGCGGAGCCGATTTGACAGACACCTATCTGGGTGAAGCAGATTTGAGCAATGCCGACCTGAGAGGCGCAAACTTGAGTGGCGCAAATTTTTCTAAAGCCAACTTGACGGGCGCCAATCTGCGGGGCGCTAACTTAGCGGGCGCTAACTTACGACGTGCCAATCTCACCGATGCCGATGTTACAGGCGTTGATCTAAAGGTAAGTCGGTTCTGCAAAACCACCATGCCCGACGAAACGATTAACAATCAGGATTGTTCCTGACACTGATCATCATACAGCTCTTTGATTTTGCAACTCTCTAAAATACTGCGGACGACAGGGGTTGCCCCAGCACACCTGCTGATTGGGCATATTTTTCGTCACTAGGCTACGTGCGCCGATAACCGCATTTGCGCCGATCGCCACTCCAGGCGCAATAAAACAGTCACTTGCTACCCAGACTCCATTGCCAAGAGCGATCGCTGCCGTCTTCAGCCCAAAAGCCGGATCATAAATATCGTGACTGCCCGTACAGAGATAGCTCTTTTGTGAAATGACGCAATGCTGCCCAATGTCAATGCGATCGAGGCTGTACAGCACTACATCATCGCCAATCCAGCTAAAGTCGCCAATGCTGACCTTCCAGGGATAGGTAATCCGAGCCGTAGGGCGAATGATTACGCCTTCACCCACCTGAGCGCCAAATTGTCTCAGCAGCCAGACGCGCATAGAATTTGCGAAGTGAGGCGTGAGCGGAAAGGCAATGCCCTGCACCAGCCACCATAGCAGAATTATCCAGCCCGGACGACCGCGATCGAAGCTTGACTGATCATAGCGACGCAGATCAACTAGGGTGGGAGCGCTGGCTAGAACATTGGGAACGGCGTTATTATTTGAAGCTAACATTTCTATCTGTATTTAGGGGGCGATCGCTCCGTCGGCGGTGATTCCAGGCGCACCGGACTGCGGTTTATTGAGACTGCCGCCGAACCTCAGTTCATGCAGCTTCACGCCAATCTGGTATTCATATTGGCTAAGCAGACGAGCATAGATGTAGCCTGCTCTGCCATCCAAAAAGCCTAGACGCAGGATATAGGTGATGACAAAGCGCAGGAAGGGCTTGAATGGGAGCCGTACCCAAATCTTTTTGAGGAATCGCTTGCGCTGTACAGAATCCCCGAAGAAATTTGCGCCGATCGTTTCATTTTCGCCTGTTTGACTATCGCCGTTGAGCAAATTGCAGTAGACCTGAGCCTCCCAATTTGAGTAACGGTTATGTCTCTCAATCCAGTGATATAAATTGCGAAAATCGATGTGCAGCATATCATTTTTCAGGTATCCCACTTTTCCTGAGATTATCACGTGTTCATGCACTTCATTATCACCCGTGTTGCGAATCTCCTCGGTATGGAGATTCTCATAGCGTCCTTGAGCATGACGAAACAGCCGCAGATTCCAATCAGGATATTTGCCGCCAAAGCGAATCCACTGCCCCAGGAAAAAGACGCGGCGATTGATGTAATAGCCTGCATAGTCTAGGTTCTGAATGGCGATCGCTATTTCTTCCCACAATTCCGGTGTGATCCGCTCATCGCAGTCTACGATCAGCACCCACTCGTTCTGAAACGGCAGATTTTCCAGCGACCAATTTTTCTTTTTAGGCCAGCGTCCGTTGAAGCCAAACTGCACCACCTTCGCGCCGTAGGATTCGGCAATTTCGATGGAGCGATCGCTGCTCTGGGAATCGACCACAAAGATTTCATCGGCGGGAGTCAGGCTAGCGAGACAGGCGGGTAGATTAGCCTCTTCGTTTTTGGCAGGAATGAGAACAGAGATGGGAAGTTTGGGCATGGGCTGAGGGGATTTTAGATTTTGAATTTTGGATTAAGCATTGCTTGGAGGGTGGCTTTGAGGTAGCCGATCTGTCCGTATGCGTAGGCGAAATTATCGAAACGCTGGGCGGGGTCGTGCCAATGTTTAAGCGATCGCCACAGCCCGCGCAACAGCTTCTCGCTGCCCTGAGAAAGCTGCCGAACTCCCACAGGATGCGCCAACTGTTCGCGGTAGCCTTCGCTGATAC
>CASBQM010000800.1 GCA_949127645.1 Synechococcales cyanobacterium PMM_0036 | reverse complement strand
TCTTCTAGCAATAAAGTGGTGCTGGTCAGCAAGCTATTGACCTGAAACAGCTCATTGGCGCGTTCCTGAGTCTGCATCTCGATCTGCTTGCGATCGGTAATATCGGTAAGAGTGCCGACATAGCCAATCACTTCGCCAGTGTCGAGAGCTTCTGGCAAAGCATGACAAACCACCCAACACACGCTACCATCGGGTCGCTGATGGCGGTAGTCCGCTTGGTAGGGCAATCGGTTCTTGACCGAAGCCAGCCATTCAGCAACCATTTGCTGTCGATCGTCTGGGTGAATCGATCGCTGCCAGCCTTCTCCTATTCCTTCTAATAGGGGCAATCCGGTAATTTCTGCCCAGTATTGGTTGAGATAGGTGACGCGTCCATTGAGATCGGTTCTAAATATGCCGACGGGCAAAATTTGATTGAGCGTGGCGTAGCGACGTTCGCTTTCCCGGAGCGCTTCTTCGGTTTGCTTGCGATCGGTGATATCGGTAATGGTGCCGACATAGCCAATGATCTCGTCGTTATCTAGCATTTCGGGCAAGGCTTGGCAGACAACCCAGGTTAGCTTACCGTCGGCGTGCTGAAACCTCAGCTCTGCTTGGAAGGGCAGACGGGCGCGCACCGTTTCATACCAGGTTTTGACGAGCGATCGCCGATCGTTGAGGTGAATTGCTCGTCGCCAGCCGCTGCCTCTTGCCTCAGCAAAAGTCAATCCGGCAATTTCAGTCCAGCGATCGTTGACATAGAGATATTTGCCGTTGCGATCGGTCTTAAAGATACCCACTGGAGACATCCGCGCCAGGTTAGCATAGCGATGTTCGCTTTCTCGGAGCGCCTGCTCGGTATGCTTGCGATCGGTAATGTCAGTAATAGTGCCGACATAGCCTACCACTCTGCCGTCTTCCAGCATTTCGGGAAAAGCCTGACCCAGCACCCAGGCAATTTGCCCGTCAGGATGCTGAAAGCGGCACTCGGTATGCAATGCCTGTTTTGCACTCATGGCTTCCTGCGATTCCCAAATCACGCGATCGCGGTCGTCAGGATGAAGCGCATTCGCCCAGCCCTCCTCGCTGATATCGCCTGTCAGAAATCCCGAAATTTCGCGCCAGCGCTGGTTGACGTAAAGACATTTGCCCATCGAATCGGTGCGGAAGATGCCCACTGGAGAGCGCTGCGCCAGCGTAGCAAACAGGCGCTCACTTTCTTGAAGGGCTTTCTCAGTTTGCTTGCGCTCCACAATATTCTCAAATGCCACTCCTGCACACTGGTTAGGCAGTGGAAAGACTCTAAAGCTGTAAATCCCGCTAACGAGATCGTCGCTATACTCAGTTTCGGGCTTGGTTTCTGCAACGCCCGATCGCGCCACTCTGGCAATAATCTCCACATCTTCTGAAGGAATGTTAGGAAAACATTCTGCGATCCGCTTGCCCACCAGCGCATGAGTCGGGCGGTTTGCCATCTGCTCAGCCAGAGGATTAGAGGTGACTAGCTCTAGCGAGTAGGCATCAGCGCGATCGACCAATCGCCAGACATTAACCCCCACCTGCATCGCCTGCACAATGTCTGCATAAAGCTGCATTTCGGCTTTGGCGGCTCTAACCTCTTCAGCAGCCTTCTGTTGAGTCACATCTTTACCTTCTGCTAGCAGCCATAGCACCACTCCTTCATCGCTGTAAATGGGCTTGAGTGACACATCGAGCGTAATCGTGCGATCGTCCATCGCCAGATTAATCTCACACGACACGGCTTCATCGCTGACGGCGGCAGCGATCGCTTGCTGGAGCTGCGCCTGAGTAGCGGGCTGAGTTGACCAGCCACAAATTTCCCAAAAGGATTGCCCCACAATTTCGGCGATCGGCACACCCGCAAATTTCAGTAAGGTTTGGTTGACCTCTAACACCGTGCCGAAGGCATCTAACAATGCCGTCAGATGGGAGGATTCTTGAAAGACTTTGAAAAATTTTTGCTCGTTCAGCTTCAAAAAATCGTCGGACAAATGAAGATTATAAGTTTCCATAAAAGCTTGATGAGGCTGCCTCACCTCTAGATCTGGACAATCTGGATAGGCTTCTGCCTCTAAATAGTCTGACTCTAAATAGACTGTCTCTGAGTAGACTGCTTCTGAGTAGACTGCTTCTGAGTAGACTGTATCGAGCTTATGAATTTGACTCATGCAGTAGCCTCAACCCGGAAACATAACATCCATGATAGACACTGAGAAAGCATTAGGGAGAAGTATTGGGGGTTAAATCCTGGATGCGAGATCCATTCGGCAATTCTGCACTATCAGCGCCATATGTTAAAAATCATTACAGAGCGGTTTCTGCACGGATCTTTGTTTGGCGATGCGATGCGATGCCATTGGCACAGTTGCGGCAGTTTAGCCAAGATTTATCACCCCCCTCTTCATGACGCTTTATCAGCCTTTTCTCGACTACACGATCGCCCTTCTGCAACAGCGTCCAGACTTGCAGCCTTACCCGATTCCGGCTGGATTTGAAACTAAATCGGCGCCCGATCGACAAACTTCGTCGATCGGGCGCAGCCATAACTCAGCCTCAGGCTTTGGCAGACATAGAGCAAGCGCAACTCCGCTGCCTCCGCTACCGAGCGGAGAAAGATCCGGCAAGAGGGATGCTTACCCGCTTCTATGGCGCTGAATGGACAGAGGAATATATTCACGGATTTCTAGTCGATCTGGAAAGAAGGATGGCGCTTAGCCACCGATCTAACTCATGATTTAGCCACTGATGCCACTAGCAAAGAATTTAGATTGTTAACATTTCTTCATTTTCTCCATTATTTTTCTGAGGCTTCAGATTAAGCGCGTTTTGACAGCGCATTCCGCCTCAGTAGAGAGAGTCTGCCCCTGTACCGCTAGATTCAAGCGACATTGCGCCTTTAAAGATGGGGCTGTAAATCTGAGGTTTTCCTGCTTTGCAAGGCTGTCCTTGACAATTTGTAATAAACAACGATCCAACGACATAGTATAAACAGAGATGTTGAAGTGTTGTACAAAGCAGATGCGGGTTATCCGTTTATCTGATGAGGCAAATTCTTCAAATCGTTTAAGAATTGTAAAATATTCCAAGCTTCCTCATTGGAAGATAAGGAAACCGTTTCATTACAAATAAACTAGGAGATTTAGTTCATGTTAGACGCATTTGCAAAGGTGGTTTCTCAGGCTGATGCACGGGGCGAATACCTCAGCACCAATCAGCTAGACGCTCTGAGCGCAATGGTTGCTGAAGGCAACAAGCGTATGGATACCGTCAACCGGATCACCAGCAATTCATCGACGATCGTGGCGAATGCAGCTCGTGCGCTGTTTGCAGAACAGCCCCAGCTCATCACTCCCGGTGGCAATGCCTACACCAGCCGTCGGATGGCTGCCTGCCTCCGCGACATGGAAATCATCTTGCGCTACATCACCTACGCGGTCTTCGCCGGAGATGCCAGCATCTTGGACGATCGCTGTCTCAACGGCTTGAAAGAAACCTACCTGGCTCTGGGCACCCCTGGCGCATCGGTAGCGGTTGGCGTTCAGAAAATGAAGGACGCAGCTTTGGCGATCGCTGGAAATCCTGAAGGCGTGACCAAAGGCGATTGTGCCAGCCTCATGGGTGAAGTAGCTAGCTACTTCGACAAGGCTGCTTCTGCGGTTGCTTAAGCTGCAGGCTCAACGCTGCATTAGAAAGCAACACCTCAAGTTTTCCGTCAGTCGGCATCTGAGATAGCTGCCCTAGGTCATTTCAAAACCCAAAAGTATTTAGAGAGAATCTGAACATGAAAACCCCCTTAACCGAAGCAGTTTCCGCTGCTGATTCCCAAGGACGCTTCCTTAGCTCCACCGAGATCCAAACCGCATTTGGTCGTTTCCGTCAGGCTTCGGCTGGTTTGGAAGCAGCGAAAGTTCTAAGCTCCAAGGCTTCGACTCTAGCTTCCGGTGCGGCAAATGCTGTGTACCAAAAATTCCCGTACACCACCAGCATGACCGGACCTAACTTTGCTTCCACCCAAGTGGGCAAAGACAAGTGTGTGCGCGACATCGGCTACTACCTGCGCATGGTTACCTACTGCCTGGTTGTGGGCGGCACGGGTCCCATGGATGACTACCTGATTGGCGGCATTGCTGAAATCAACCGCACCTTCGACCTAGCTCCAAGCTGGTATGTTGAAGCTTTGAAGTACATCAAAGCTAACCACGGCTTGAGCGGCGACCCTGCTGTTGAAGCAAATTCCTACCTCGATTACGCAATCAATGCGCTGAGCTAGGTATTTAATTGGCATAAAGCCGATTAAATAAACGATTTTGCCCGGAGGGGTAAGCAGTAGCCAGCTCAGGTTGGTCTTTGTTTACGCTTCTGGGCATTGTCTTTTAAAAGGCAACCTGCTAAAAGGCAACCTGCTAAAAAAAAGGCAAGCTATTAAGGATAGACTTTGTTACCGCTTAACATGAACAGCGAATCTGGCATTCAGGACGATACTCAGCTCACTGTAGAACAGGCGATCGCCAATCTTCAGGGCGAAGATTTGGGGCTGCGGGTCTATGCGGCTTGGTGGCTGGGGCGGTTTCGGGTTGATGTGCCAGAAGCGATCGATGTCCTGATGGCGGCTCTTGAAGATGAGGACGATCGCACAAATGCAGGGGGCTATCCGCTGCGGCGCAATGCGGCAAGGGCGCTGGGCAAATTGGGCGATCGCCGTGCAGTCCCGGTATTACTTCACGCCTTAACCTGCTCAGATTTTTACGTGCGAGAGGCGGCGGCACAATCTTTGGAAATGCTGGGCGATCGCTCTGGGATTCCCCTGCT
>CASBQM010000799.1 GCA_949127645.1 Synechococcales cyanobacterium PMM_0036 | reverse complement strand
TGTAGAAAGGATTGCCCGGTGCCAACTGGTGGAGAAACCACAACCGCTGCTGGGCAAACGATGCCGGAAAGACAAAAACCTCTGTTTCTTCATCACAACTAGCATTCATAGAAGGGGATGTCAAATTAAACAAGTTTGTTGGCAAATAGAAGCTACTCGTGCATTCACGGCTAGCGAGAGAGTATTGTTTGGGGCGCTGCCTGGTAAGATGGAAGCAATAAACTAATCATTGTAGCTTCATTATGTCCGAAAGTAACGATCGTCTAGACCGAATGGAGAGACTGCTAGAGTCTACTATCCAGGTAACACAGTCTAACGCTAGGTCTAACCAAGCGCTATCATATGCCATTGCCGATACTAACCGTCAGGTGGCTGAACACGTTGCTAGAACTACAGCGGCTATTGAAGAGCTTTCACGAATTGTAGGAACTATGGCGAGGATTTTCAATGACCACATTAACGACAACCAACGGCACAATCAACCTTAACTGGCACATTGTTAAGCTCCGTCAACCTTCCACAAAACTTATCAACCTAAGTACGGGAGAGCCGTAGAGGCGAAGATCGGGGACTTACGGCGCTAAATTGAGTGCCATCAGCAAAGTTGATGCTATTTGCCGTACTCCCGAAAAAGGAGCCGCCAATGTTTAACTGTGCTGTGCGATCGAAGATAATACCATTGGGGTTGAGCAAGAATAAGTTAGCAGTACCATTGGCTTTGAGAATGCCATTGATATAAGAAATTCCCCCACCCGTTACCCGCGTGAAAATGTTATTCACATCCTTGGTATTGTTAATAATGCGAATTTAGGTAATAACGAACATACAGAAACACGACCCAATCTCTAAAAATTTAATTCCTGCCTCTGGCTCTACCTCAATGGTTGAAGCTACTGGCTGGGTGGTTAATGAAAAAGGAGAAGTCGTCCTAGTCGCAAACACGCCTAGCAGTTTTTCGCCTTCCCCTCCTGTCTGCCACAGTTCTTGACCTATTGCCGTTGGCAAATCGTTGGTTTTTCGTTAGAATCCGAAGTGGAGGTGGTAGGATGGAACTTGCTAATAGAGATCGAACGACATTTAACCTACAACCAGGCCCAAACTGGTTGTCTTTTGAGAAGTTTCGCACAGAAGGTGCAAAAGCGCTGGAACCTGTAAAAAATGGCACAGTTGGCACACTCTTAACTAGAACAGGACAGTATCGCATTCTGGAAGAGAGTGACTTCCAGAAGATGTACGGGTTGGTGAGCGACTTGGATCGCTTGCGTGGAGGGCTAAAGATGATACTATCTGCTGCTAGAGCAGTACATAAACACCGAGACTCAGACACTGTTGAGGTCTTGTTAGAGAGTATCAAGTTACTAGGAAACTTGCCAGAAATTCTAACAGGTTCAGAGGTTGAGGCGCTAATTCCAGAAGGTATCGATCTTGAAGATATGGCTCTCGACGAAGTAACTCTCGACCCTAACGAAATTAAGCGTCCGTTAGATACTGAACATCTAGCTTAATAGGGCTTTTTTTAACCAGATGTCAGGAAATTTAGCAGACTTAGAGGCTGAGTTACGCCAACTCTCTCATGGGGCTCAAGCACTTGAAATCATCCAGAATTTTGCCAAGAGCCTTGGCAAGACGACAGCAAGACAAGCATTATTCAATGCCAAAGGAGCGATTGTATGTGAGCCAATTGTTTATCAAGATGTGCTGGAAAGAGGTCTAATCAGTTCTGATGAAGACCCCTTTACGCTGCTCCAAGGTGACATAGTCAGTACAGAAGCAGCTTATTTCCTTGGAGAGCGCCTCACACTTCGGAAGTTTGCCATCGCGAGTTCTACTTGCGATCTAGTACCCAATCGTCGGCAATATGCAACTCTGTTACGTCTACAGCCGATTAAAGCGGACGATCCTAATGCCAAGCAATTACTTGGCGAACTACTAACTTTTAAGTCTACGCAGCGGATGTACCTTCCACCCTTACCAGACGATCCCCAAGAGGTAATTGGCAATGCTGTGCTTTTTGACGGGATTGTGCAAGTTCGGCTTAACGATTTGCTATTGGCAACGCGACATGCAAGTCTAAGTTTAGTCGGATGGCGCATCTTTGGTTCGCTAGTTCGCACTCTCCTCGTTCGAGCAGGAGCAAGCGAAGACCAGATTAGGAAGAGTAAGTACCTGTTTTGACATCTCCCCACGGTTAAAACACGGGGGATTCTAAGTTGTAGGTTGGCTTGAGCTCCGCTTTACCCAACATAAACCCACAGGGGTGATGTTGGGTTTCGTTCCTCAACCCAACCTACAAATATAACTGTATCTTTAACATCTATGTAGACGTTCGTTTAGCGGTTCGTAGGGGCAATCCCCCTGTGTGTGCCAGTGTGAGTAAGTCCTGTTAACCAATTTTTCCCTCAGCAACCTTAGGCAGAATAATTGTAAAAACACTTCCCTTACCGACTTCACTTGTAACCGCAATCTCCCCTCTGAAAATTTTTAATAGTTCGCGAGATATATAAAGTCCTAGCC
>CASBQM010000798.1 GCA_949127645.1 Synechococcales cyanobacterium PMM_0036 | reverse complement strand
TTGCTCCTAAAACCATTGAAGTGGCAATGGCTGATGGCACCACGCGACACCTCACCGCCGATCGCTTGTTTATCAATACGGGTACGCGACCGTTGATTCCATCGGTGCCGGGACTCAAAGAATTTGGGTTTCTCACCAGTGAGTCCATCATGGAGTTGGAGCAGTTGCCAGAGCACTTGATTGTGTTGGGTAGCGGTTACATTGGGTTGGAGTTTGCCCAGATGTTTCGACGCTTTGGCTCTCGTGTGACTGTCATTGGGCAACGTGGGCAAATTCTATCACCGCAAGATCCAGATATAGCACTCGTCGCGCAGACATTGCTGGAACGAGAAGGCATTGATTTCTTACTGAATGCAAAGGTATTGTGGGTCGTTCGCGAAGCGTCTCCTTTGGAGAATCGCGCGGGTCATGACACCATTCTGCAAATCCAGGTGGGCGATCGTGAGATCACGCTTCAGGGGTCACATTTGCTTGTCGCGGTCGGTCGTGCGCCCACCACTGACACTTTAAACTTGGCGGCTGCGGGTGTGGCAATGAATGGAAGTGGTTTTATTCAAGTCAACGATCGCCTAGAGACAAATGTACCGGGTATTTGGGCATTGGGCGACATCAATGGCGGACCGCAATATACCCACATAGCACTTGATGATTATCGGCTTGTCAAAGCAAATCTGTTTGATGGAGGCAACCGTAGCACGGGCGATCGCCCTATCCCATCATGCCTATTCATCGATCCAGAACTCGCGCAGGTGGGATTGACTGAAACCGTAGCACAGCGACAAGGCTATGACATTCGAGTGGCAAAGCTGGATGCCTCAGCCATTCCACGCGCGAGAACGCTCGGTCAAACAGATGGCTTGCTGAAGGTGATCGTGGATGCAAAGACCGATCGAATTCTCGGTTGTTCCTTGTTGTGCCATGCCGCAGGTGAAATGATTTCAACGGTGCAGATGGTAATGCAGGCTCAACTGCCCTACACCGTCTTGCGCGATGGTGTATTGGTGCATCCCACCATGACCGAAGGGTTAAATCTGCTGTTCTCAAAGTTGTGAGGCAGCAAGTCAGAGACTCGGTTCACGTTCAAACTCAACTGTCGTACAAATTATCATTATGAATAACAAACTAGAAGGAAAAGTCGCTCTGGTCACAGGTGGCACTAGCGGTATCGGTCTTGCCACTGCTAAGCGCTTCGTCGCCGAAGGTGCCTACGTCTTCATCACGGGTCGTCGCCAACCTGAACTGGATGCCGCTGTAAAAGAGATTGGTGAAAACGTCATAGGTGTGCAGAGCGATGCCTCCAATATGGCAGACCTCGATCGCCTGTTCGCCACCATTCAGCAGCAGAAAGGACATCTTGATGTGATTTTTGCCAATGCTGGCGGTGGAGGAATCGTCCCACTTGGATCAATCACTGAGGAACACTTTGACAAAACATTCAACACGAACGTCAAAGGTCTGTTATTCACTGTACAGAAGGCATTGCCGCTGTTGCCAAAGGGTGCTTCCATTATTCTCAATGCCTCGACTGCTTCTACCGTGGGCACTCCAGCCTTCAGTGTTTACAGCGCGACCAAAGCCGCTGTGCGATCGTTTGCCCGGAATTGGATACTTGACCTCAAAGATCGCCAGATCCGGGTAAACGCCATTAGTCCAGGTGTGGTTCCGACTCCTGCTTACGATCACTTGGGCTTGAGTGATGAGCAGTTACAGGATTTCGTGAACAGTCAAGCTGTTACCATCCCGTTGGGAAGAGTCGGTACGCCTGATGAGATCGCCAAAGCAGTTGTCTTTCTGGCCTCAGACGACAGCAGCTTTGTGAATGGCATCGAACTATTTGTTGATGGTGGCATGGCACAGATTTGAAGGGGATTTCGCTCTGTAGGGACGTTAGATCTAACGTCCCTTAAACCTAAACAACTAATGGTCTTCATTAATGGCTCAGATTGCTTTTGGGTCATCCGATCAGTACAGACTTCATACCATTTGAACGAATTGTCATTTGAGCGAATTAACCAGAGCATAGGGAAATTATGACCGTGAATAACCCCGAAAAAATTCGACCACCGTTGCCGCCTTTCAATCATGAATCGGCTCTTCAAAAAATCCGACTTGCAGAAGATGCCTGGAATACACGTAATCCTGAAAAAGTATCACTGGCTTACACGTTAGATAGCGTTTGGCGCAACCGCTCAGAATTTCTTTCTGGTCGTGAGGCGATCGTACCGTTTTTGACCCGTAAGTGGCTCAAGGAGTTGGACTACCGTCTGATCAAAGAGCTTTGGGCGTTTCAGGATAACCGCATTGCTGTCCGGTTTGCTTATGAATGGCATGATGATTCCGGCAACTGGTTTCGTTCCTACGGCAATGAGAATTGGGAGTTCGATGAATACGGACTGATGCGGTGGCGGATCGCCAGTATCAACGACTTATCCATTCAAGAGCGCGATCGCAAATATCACTGGACACTGGGTCGTCGCCCTGATGATCATCCCGGACTGTCTGACCTCAATCTTTGAGACGCTGAAGCAATGACCTGAGCATCCAGTTGTTGCCCTGTAAGGAGTCCATTGTTATGAATGCAGATAATGGCATCACCAGCCAACCTAGCCCGTATTCAGTTACTGAAACTATCGATCGCTTAGTTGCCATTCTTCAGGCAAAAAACATCACCATTTTTGCTCGGATTGATCAGCAAGTTGAAGCCGAAAAAGTTGAGTTAAGCCTGCGTCCAATCCAGTTGCTCTTGTTTGGTAGCCCCAAAGCCGGAACGCCGCTGATGGTTGTAGAGCCAACAATCGCCCTGGATTTACCCTTGAAAGTAGTGGCATGGGAAGCGGCTGATGGCAACGTATGGCTAAGTTACAACGATGCCCATTACTTACAACAGCGGTTCTCCCTCTCAGATGAGTTGGTGAAAAACATTGATGTCATCGCGCCGCTCATCCATCAAGCACTTCTCTAAATTCAAGGAACGTCCCCTATGCCCAAAGAACTCAAACACAACCGCCGCACCTTTCTAGGAACGGCGGTGCTAAGCTTCGTTACAGCAGAAATAGCACTCATGGGTACTGCACACGCGAATTTCGACAAGCCCAAGGCAACCGAGCTGCGGTTTGCTCCAATCCACCAGATCAAGGCGGGTCTCCTCGACATCGGCTACTACGAAGCAGGACCAAGTGATGAACCTCCAGTGTTGCTATTGCATGGATTCCCGTATTCCATTGATAGCTATATTGATGTCGCACCCATGCTTGCTGCGCGGGGATGTTGGGTGATTATTCCCTACCTGCGGGGACATGGATCAACGCGTTTCCTCGACAGCGCCACACCTCGCTCCGGTCAGCAAGCCGCGATCGGTGCCGATGTCATCGCCTTAATGGATGCATTGAAGCTAGACCGGGCTGTCCTTGCAGGCTATGACTGGGGTGGGCGAGCCGCTTGCGTGGTTGCAGCCCTCTGGTCTGAACGATGCACGGGTCTGGTATCCGTCAACAGCTACCTGATCCAGGACATTGCGAAGGCAGGACTGCCGCTTTCGCCCACCATTGAATCAGGGATCTGGTATCAATACTATTTCCAGACCGAGCGTGGACGCGCAGGTTTGATAGCCAACAGACGAGAGATCGCCAGAAGCCTTTGGATTCGCAACTCGCCGAACTGGCGCTTCGACGAAGCAATGCTCGATCGACACGCCAGCGCGTTTGACAACCCCGACTATGTGGATGTCGTCATCCATTCCTATCGCCATCGCCTGGGGCTTGCAGCGGGTTATCCCCTGTACGAGGAGCTTGAGCAGCGGCTCGCCGCACAACCGCCCATTACTGTGCCGACGATCACGCTAGACGGGGATGCGGATGGTGTCGTGCCAGCAACAGATGGGAAATCGACGGCAGCGAAGTTCACTGGTGAGCGACAGCATCGTGTCATTCCGAATGTCGGTCATAACCTGCCCCAGGAAGATCCCACAGCCTTCGCAGCGGCGGTCTGGGAACTCGCATCAAAGAAACACTGATGACTTCTCCGGAGCTATGACCCTGCACCTTTTCACCTTTAAAGGGATCGTCATATTGACCACTTCCATATATTTAACTGTCATGAACACCCACACACCGAGCGCTAGGGACATTATTGGATCATCCCCGTTGATTGCGATCGAAAATGAAGCACCCGCCAAGTTGATTGTTGATCCACCGTTGCCCGAACCGCTGGCTCAGGGGCGCGTCTTCATCCAGTACCGGACGGAGAACCTGCGCGTGTTGCCCGTGTTTGGCAAAGGTGCCCTCGAAGTATCGCCGCGCTTTGGACATATCCACATCACTGTCGATGATGCACTGTGGCACTTTGTGGATGCCAGCGGTGAAACGATTATCCTGGTCGGACTGTAACCGGGTCTACACAAGGTGCTGATCGAACTAGCCGACCCCACGCATTATCACCAGCGAAACGGTGACGTTCACGCTGCCGCAAGAACGCTCCAATGTCATGAACGTAGAACTTTCAGTTTTGGGGTTGAAGCGCCTGAGATGGAGCGATCGCTTCGCTAGGTGACATAGACGGTGTAGCAAGGTTGTAGCCTTACATCCTATCAATCACACCCGAATTCTGGTGTGATCTTGCACAAACGACGGATAAATACCCCGCAACCCAGAATGAACCATCAGAGATGACGGATAACATCCCAAAACCCTAGTTTTAGCCTGTGAAGCTTCCATTTAATTCCTTAACCAGAAGGCGTTAACCTGCACATCTGCGAGATAACAGCGAAAAGAGGAGGTCGTTATCTGGCAAATGTGACCTTGAATACATATTTGGCTTACAAGTTCTCGGCTGGGGATGTACGTAAAAGTTGTGATTGGCGTTGGAAGTAATATCGAAGACGACCTCTGAAACAGTACTGTCTGTAAATCTCAAGATCTTTACACAACTTTGTTGAAAGATAAGGGAAATGACTGATAACAATGAGCCTAATGCTTCTGCAAACTAGTATTGGTTGCGTGAAGGTAAACTACATGGCTAATGATGAGCATTTAGATCTTTTAAAACAGGGCGTACAGGTTTGGAATAATTGGAGACAAAGCAGCCCTGAAACTATTCCCGATTTTAGTGGTGCAGATCTTGAAGGAGCATATCTTGAATCTGCGAACCTGAAGAATGCCAATTTTTCAAGAGCTAATTTGAGAAAGTGTGTATTTAGATGGGCACGACTTGATGGTGCAATTTTTGATAAAGCTATTTTAGATGAGGTCGATGCAAAAGGAACTTGCTTAGAAGAGATAATGAAGCAAAGAAGCCAAGAACAGAGACAGATAAAAACTCAAGAGTTACGGCTTTCAGGTAATTACTACAGAGAAAATTTCTGTTGGAAGTGTAAATTGTCTGTTAATAACCTTGATTATCCAGAATGTTCGAGCTGTAGTTGGATCAGGTGTAGCTGCGGTGCTTGTGGCTGTGGCAGATAGGTGCTTGAAGGCTGCAATTTGACGGATTAGGAACTATGGTACATTTGACCAAAGAAATCTGCTAGCTCGAGGTTCGAGGTTAACGATAACTACTGGCTTTTACCGTTAGCTTGCTAGATTTCTAGTAGGGTGCCAATCTGAAGGTTACCTGTCAGCATTGGAAACTGTTCTACCGCAGCAATCTCTGTTAAAAACATATTGGAACTACTTGGCGAGTACCACACTGTATTTGAGTATCAATTATTGCTTTATTTCTCTAAGTATAGTAGATTTGCACTGATCGGTCTAAGTAGTAAGACTGGTTAGTACCTTACACCAAGTCCACGTGAATATTGTTTACCAAGAATACGAAGAGCCTTTTTCAGGCCATAGCTGTGAAGAGGCTGACAAGATAGAAGAGGTTCTCACTGATTTTGAATTTCGTGATGAAATAGCCAGATGTAAAGATTATCGGGAATATGTTAATACTAACTGGTGGCGCAGGTTAAGTGAGCAAATTCTGGCGCGGGATCTCTACGCATGTCAAGATTGCGGAGAGCCTGCTACGGTAGTTCATCATCTTGAGTATCCTAAAGTTCTTGGAGATGAAGACCCAGATGACTTGATTTCTCTCTGTAGGAAATGCCATGCCGAAAGACATGGAAAACTTCACTAAAACTAAGAAATAGATGACAATTCATAGGTCGGCTTTAGTCAATCCGCTTGTATTGGTTACGTAATTCTTGACAACTGCTGACCACAACCATTAGTCCACGCAGACTTCGGGGTGAGGTAGAGGACGAATCGATCGCTGCCTAAATATGTGTGCTGAATATGCGTCCAAACGTTGACTCTCAGAAGCTAGAAAGACTGATGCAAGTCCTGGGTAGGGAAGCTCAGGGTTCAGGCTGCATTTACTTCACAGGTGGTGCTAGTGCCCTACTGATTGGTTGGCGTAGTTCAACGGTTGATGTCGATATTCGTCTCGATCCTGAACCTCCCGGCATTTTCCAAGCGATCGCCAAACTCAAGCAAGCATTGAACATCAATATCGAACTGGCTTCTCCGCAAGATTTCTTACCCCCTCTTCCGGGATGGCGTGACAGAAGCGTATTCATTG
>CASBQM010000797.1 GCA_949127645.1 Synechococcales cyanobacterium PMM_0036 | reverse complement strand
GGGTAGGGCGGGAGGCTGGGCAGGCGTGCAGCCAATTTTGATGATTTTCCCTTTGGCTTCGGTGATGTTAGATTCACCTTCAATCCGTCGTCCGTCAGCTAGCTCTGCCCAAAGGCGCATATCCGTGAGAGTAGAAGGTAGCACCTGTCCGCGAATGGCAAGCACTTTGGAGCTAGCGACGATCGCCCGTTCTAGATCCCCCGTGATCTCGCTCATGGCGGTCAAAAACAGGTTGCCGAAGCTGTGCCCTACTAGCCCATCACCCGCCTGAAAGCGGTACTGAAATAGCTCCGTCAGCAGTTTTTCTTCGTCGGCAAGAGCCGCCAGACAGTTGCGGATGTCTCCGGGCGGCAGTACGCCAATTTCTCGCCGCAACCGCCCCGAAGAGCCGCCGTCATCGGCAACGGTGACAATGGCGGTAATGTTAGCGCTCAGCCCTTTCAAGCCTCGTAGCAGCGTGGACAGCCCCGTGCCGCCGCCAATCACCACGACTTTGGGTCCGCGATGCAGCCGTCGATGGGTCATGAGGCGATCGACCAACTCACTATCGCCTTCGGGCATTAGCACTTCGGTGATCGCACCCAGACTGCGCTTTTGTCCCCAGAGAATTAGCAAAAAGCCCGTAATCAGCACTAGCGGACCGCTAACGTAGTTGGGGATGCGATCGGTAATGGTTCGCAGCAGGTCTCGGACAAATTCGCTGAAGTAGTAAACCGGGGTAAGATTTAGCCAAATAGCAAACCCTAAACCCGTAAACACCATGCCTGTCGCGCTAATCAGCAGCCAGCGCTTGATTAGCAAACCTGGCGATAGCCACTTAAACCACTGGTTTACCTGACGACGGCTAGGGGTGCGATCGCGCGACTCCTGTGCCAAAAATTGCAAAGCGTGTTTGAGTAAACCCATGGACATGGCTCATTCGAGATAGCGGACTGATCTGCCTAACTGCTCTGCCTATTTGATACCACAGGCTTAGGATTCTGGGCGGACAGATCTCAATTTTGACGTTGAAAAATAATGAAAGTTCAGCGCTCCTCAGTATAAGTCGATAGGATTCGTATTAATTAATGCACTCCACAAATTATCATACGCTGTGAATAAATTCGCTTTGTATACTGGGCGCTTACTGGACTGAGCCAAGCTATTGCCTACGGAACTCATTTTTCGAGAGTGATCTTTATCACTGGAATAGCAGACCTCTATCACAAAAGTTTTTCCGGGATTATCGGTAAGTTGATGAAGGCTGTATAAGGAAGGCGTTGATTCCCCCCTGCTTCTTCAGTTCGATCGCCCCAATTCTTTCAGTTTTTTAGCAGACGCGATCGCTTGCCCTGCCCCCAGAGTTTACACCTCTGACCCGCAAGCCTTAAGTTGAGCTGCTAAAGCATTGCCTCTTATATTTATGCCCCTCACATTTTGCTCACTCTGTCCCTGAACCCACACCAGGCAAATCTTCGCAGGATAAAAATTCATGACAGCTCAAGCTTCGCATTCCGCTGACCACACGGTTGTCCTAATAGACACGTCTGTTGCCGATGCCGAAACGCTGATTAACGGACTGCAACCTGGCGTACGAGCCGTTTTACTCGACGCAACGCAAGACGGTATCACGCAGATTACGCAAGCATTACAGAATGCTTCAGGGATCAACAGCCTTCAGATTATGGCTCATGGCGAATCTGGAACCCTGCATCTAGGCTCAACTCAACTCAAGGCGACAAACCTCGATCGCTACGCCTCTCAAATTCAGCAATGGCGATCGGCACTTTCTGACAACGCCAGCATTTTGCTGTACGCCTGTGGTGCCGCAGTCGCAGATGGCATGACGCTGATCGATCGCCTCAGCCAGCTTACAGGAGCCGCAGTTGCCGCATCTCGTCAGGCGATCGGGCAGGGCAACTGGAATCTAGAAGTTTCAACAGGCGCGATTACCGCAAAGTCAGCATTGACGGCAGCCACCATGGCAAACTACAGGGGCAAACTAGGAGTCGTCACAGTCAGCAGCACCGCTGATCAGGGGGCAGGATCGCTGAGGGCAGCGATCGCCTCTGCCAAAGCAGGCGACACAATTAAATTTGCGGCAAGTCTTGCCAACAAGACGATCGCGCTGACTAGCGGACAGATCGAGCTGAGCAACGGCAAAAGTCTGACAATTGACGGCACGGATGCGGCAAATCTTACCCTCAGTGGCAACAACGCCTCCCGGATTTTCTACGTCAATTCCAATCAAGATCAGCCAATTACCCTCAACCTGAAGAACATCACCCTGGCAAACGCCTACGTTGCCGAGCAGGGCGGTGCAATCAAGGGCGAACACAAGGCTGTGATTAACATTGAGGGCGTTAAGTTTAACAACAACACGGCAGATAAGGGCGGCGGCGCGATCTTTTGCGCCTGGGAGAACACCTTGACCGTCATCGGATCGCAGTTTGATGGCAACAAAGCGATCGCCGGAAACGATGAGCGTGGTGCTGGAGCGATCGCCTTTGTCAGTCCAGGAGCCATCACTCTCCGCAACAGTCAGTTCATCAACAACCGGGGCATCAACGGCGCGGCGGTCAACAGCCTCAACGGCAAGCTGACCGTAGATAACTGCAAATTCATCAACAACGACACCAACGCCGCCACTTACGGCACAGGCGAAAATCCTTTTCTGCGGGGGTATGGCGGCGCAATTTACACCGATCGCGCCAACGACTCGATCGCCATCACAAAAAGCACATTTCAGGGCAACAGCGCCAAAGCTTCGGGGGGCGCAGTTCATCTATTTGCCGATCCAGAAGATGTGATTAGCATTGAAGGCAGCGTGTTTACGGGCAACAAAGCTACTGGACTGCCCAACGGACAGGACAACGGTAAAGGCGGAGCCATCACCCAGATCCGCAACAGTACCGATTCGCGGGGCAAATTTACGATTGCCAATTCTACGATCGCCAATAACGAGGGCTACGATCAGGGCGGCGGTTTGTGGGTGAACAACGTCCGCACGACGATTACCAACAGCACTTTCTCAGGCAACAAGCTGTTTGGCGACGGCTTCGGCAACGTCGGCGGTGGCATGACGCTCTATAGCGACACGGATATTATCAACACGACGATCGCCAACAATTTTGCTGGATGGGTAGGCGGCGGCATCAGCGCTGTAGATTCGGCAAAAGTCACGGTACAGAACACCATCTTCTACAAAAACACCGCCAAGAACGGCACCGCAAACTACGGCATTGAGCAGCATACTAACCGCGAACTGATCGACAACGGCGGCAATATCCAGTTTCCGCCCAAGAAAACCAACAATTTCAACGACTACAACGCCACCGCCACCATTAAATTGGTTGATCCCAAACTGGGCGATCTGCAAGACAACGGCGGAGGCATTCCCACTCATGCTCTACTGAGCGGTAGTCCTGCCATTAACGCTGGGGTAAGCAACAGTGCCACCACCGACGAGCGGGGCTTTCGGCGGACAGATGGCAAAATTGACGTTGGCGCATTTGAGTTTGGTGCTAGCGGCAGCACGTCAGGCGGTTCAGGCGGTTCGGGCGGTTCGGGCGGTTCAACTAACGATGTGTTGACGGGCACCTCTAGCAAAGATACTCTCGTGGCGGGTGCAGGCAATGACACGCTGATGGGTGGCTTAGCCGCCGATGTGCTGACGGGTAAGGCGGGGAGCGATCGCTTCCTCTACAGCGGCACCACTCAGCTAGCGGCATTCTCTCAGTCATTGATCAGCGCCCCCGATCGGATTACGGATTTCAATGCAGCTCAAAAAGACCGGATTCAGCTCGACTATGATGGTAATTTGGCGATCGCTCAGCGACCCAAGGCGCTGTTTAACGCTGGAAAAGTGGGGGGCAACCTGATCAACGCCGCAAAATCTGCCTTTGCCGACAAAAACCAAACTCAGGGCGGCAAGCAAAGCCTAAGAGCCAACGAGGCAGTGTTTTTCCGGCGGGGCAGCCGCACCTATTTGGTAGTTAACGATGGTCAAAGGGGATTTGGGAGCGATCGTGATTTGGTGTTAGATGTGACGGGTATCCAAATGGCAGGACGAGATGCCGCCGCCGGAGCGCTAAAGGTGAAAAACTATTT
>CASBQM010000796.1 GCA_949127645.1 Synechococcales cyanobacterium PMM_0036 | reverse complement strand
TGTAGTACATAATCTTCTGGCGGGAAGGGAGTAAGGGTTCTCAGCAAGAGACTTGCGTAATTAAATGTTACAGAGCTAATCAGCCACAGGGCTATAATTGTATATACCAATACAGAAAATGCAAAATTATACATTGGCGTATACATTAACTTATACATTTTAATAAAATTTAATTTTAATAAGATTTTTCAAAGAACTCTTGACATGGGATAGAGTTTGGGTTAAAGTCATACTCAGAACTAAAAAAAGGTAGAGTCATGAATAACGAAAAAACTTTCATTCGTGCAGCGTTATGTGGTATTGCAACTCTAAGTCTTGGTTTTACACTAAGTACACCTGCTGTTGCTAAAGTAAGCTGTAACCTAGGACAGGTGCCTCAATGTGTCCAACAAAATCCAACAATATCTGTGGCTATGCCATCAAAGCCGGAAGACAATAGATCAACGCTGACAGGAATAAGTATTTTTGCTACAGACTCCTCTGGCAACCCAGTAAGCGGATCTACTGTAAGCCTTGATTTAAGCAATGGTAGCTTTGATGAAAAAAATATATATACAACTTCTAATTACCCGAAAGTAGCTGGCATCCCCAATACGGTAAGTGTTTTTACCGGCTATTACCTGGGATATCAATTATACAGTAATAATTTAGCTTCATTTATTATAGGGATACCACAAGTTAGTAGTTCTTATGGATTAAATTTGTTTTTTGAAGGCGATCAACAAAATCCTGATATTTCGGTTGTTGCCGCTAAAAATAGCCCAAACTTCACAATCAATGCTAAGAATACTTTATCATTAAGTGGACAAAGCATTCAGTCTCCAGGTACATCTTCTTTTTTCAATAATCAAGTTAGCCTTTATAGTATTGCAAATTTTAATATTTTAGGTGTTCCTACTCCACAACAACTGGCTCAGAGCCAACTTTCTCTTCTACAATATCTTGAGAACCAGAACCCCTTCGTTCCACCACAAATCATCCAGCAAGCTATTAACGTATCAACTGCGAATCAATACGTGACGCTTACTAACTTTGTAACTCTCGATCTCACCGACCCCAATACATTTGTAAAATTAGGTCTCACCGACCCCACAAGTATAAGTAATTTTAAGTCTCAATTTCAAGGAGATAATGCTATTGCACTATTTACCCTTTCTACAAACCCGCAAGATGTGGTAACCGCAACCGCAGTACCGGAATCATCAACAGGAGTAGGAACATTAGCTTTAGGTGCATTAGGTTTAGGTGGTACGATCGCTAGAAAAGTTCGAGGAAGTTTATCGAAATAATGTGGAATTGGAAGCATTGCTTTAGGTTAGGGCTAACGAGTGTGTTAGCAATTACTGGGGGTACGATCGCTGAGCTTAAAAATAGCGCTAAAGCTCAGCATATCCTACCCGATAGAACCTTAGGAGCGGAAAGGTCTATCGTTACCCCAGATGTTAGTGGTCTGATTCAGAGTATTAATGGTGGAGCAACTCGAGGAACAAATTTGTTTCACAGCTTTGAAAAGTTTTCTGTTTTGACTGGAGAGACAGCATATTTTAATAATTTACCGGAAATCCAAAATATTTTCGCCAGGGTAACAGGTAAATCGATTTCAAATATTGATGGCATCATTCGAGTTACGGGTACTGCCAATCTGTTTCTACTTAATCCCAATGGGATTATTTTTGGGGAAAATGCCAGTTTAGATTTGCATGGTTCATTTGTAGCTAGTACGGCAAGTAGTATCAAATTTGCTGATAATACAGAGTTTAGTACTAATACTTCCCTTCCCCAACCCCTACTGAGTGTTAGTATACCCATTGGTTTAGGATTTGGCAGCAATCCGGGGAGTATCATCAATAAATCTTTCGCCCAAGATAGCAATGGTAATTATGTGGGACTACAGGTACAGCCAGGAAATACCTTGGCACTCATTGGTGGAGATGTGGTAATAGATGGAGGAAATTTAACCGCCTCTGGGGGACGGATTGAGTTAGGAAGTGTTGGTGATTTTACTTTAGTTAAATTGATTCCAGTAAACGCTGGTTGGACTTTTGATTATAAAGGTGTGTCTTTGTTTAGGGACATAAAACTTACCCAAACTGCTGTGGTAGATGCTAGTGGGGATCTGGGTGGCGATATTCAGGTGCAAGGCAGGCAAGTTACGCTTACTGAAGGTTCAGAGATTATCAGTTATACCTTGAACGGCTCAAGTGGGTTACAAGGCGGTAAATTAGTCGTAAACGCCTCAGATTCTGTAGAAGTGAACGGTACTTCAACAGATGGTTCTGTCCTGAGCAACTTAGCCTCAGGAACTTTCGGTGATGGAGCAGGGGGAGATTTAACGATTAACACCAGGCAATTCATCGTCCGAGATGGAGCATTTGTGTCAACTTCAACTGGAGGTGTAGGAAATGCGGGGGCGTTAAATGTGAATGCTTCTAAGTCAGTAGAACTGAGAGGATTTTCAGCTATAAATAACGATCTTTTGAGTGGCTTGTATGCTAGAACGCAAGGTAATGGCAGGGGCGGCGATGTAACAATTACAACAGGGCAGTTAATTGCGCAAGATGGGGCGCGGATAGATGCTTCAACTTTAGAATCAGCTTTAGGAGATGCAGGTTCGTTAAATATAAATGCTATCGATTCAGTAAACCTAAGCGGAACTTCAGCTAATGGGAAATGGCCTAGTGCTTTTTATACGCAAAGTTTAGGTAATGGTTATGGAGGTAACTTAACGATTACCACCGGGCAATTAACTGTCCAAAATCGGGCAGAAATATCCAGTGCTACTTTTAGTCAACAGGGTGGCAATATTACTATTAACGCCAACGATATTCGTTTGCGTCATGATAGTCCGATTAGCAGTAGGGTGATGAATAAAACAGGTGAAGGTGGTAATATTACAATTAAATCTAATACTTTTATTGCCCTAGAAGGTAGCGATGTTCTTGCTACAGCGATCGGCGGTAGGGGTGGAAATATCACCATTACTTCTCCTGTTTTCTTAGCTGATATATTTGCCAACGGTGGTACCGGAGTTGTTAGTGGAAATATCAAGGATGTCAATCAATTACTACATGATAATAAGGTAAATATTTCCGCTTATTCGCAAGCCAGTGTTAGTGGAAACGTAAATATACCTAGTTTTGGTTTCTTGCAGAATTACCTAATCTCACAGTCCAATAAATTTAACAGTAGTTCGCAAAACATAGCAAACTCGTGTGTCGCAGTTCGTAATAGACAACGGGGTAGATTCGTAATCACAGGCAAAGATACATTACCTATCACTCCTTATACTGACTTCGATGGCTGGTATGCCGTGCCATTAGCGCAGTCAAACGGTAGAACATCGCAGCAAAAACCTTCCACGTTAGCTCCAGTGGCTATTCCATCGAAACCTTGGAAGATTGGCGACCCGATTGTAGAAGCCCAAAGTATTCTGCGTACTACCGATGGTCGGATTCTACTCAGCTCCACTCCCCAGCACACACAACCAGAATCGGCTGATTCATTGGTATGCCATAAGGATAGTGATACCCCGAAATCGTAATAGTTATAGCAACCGCTTTGGCGGTTAGGACATTTCTTCTCGTTCCCAGGCTCTGCCTGGGAACGAGGGCTTTGAGGCTCTGCCTCCAATCTTTTCTCGTTCCATCGCTAAAGGAGGGAATGAGAAAGAACACCGATTGCTCCCGCAGTGGTGTTCCCGATGGGTGGAGGCAGAGCCTCCAAAGCTGCATTCCCAGGCAGAGCCTGGGAACGAGGAAATGTGTACAATACAATCATTAATTAAGTTCCTAACTCTATTACTTAGTTGAGGCTGATTCAAAACGAACCAAATAAATGTATGGGTATCAATTAGTATCCTCATCACATATACTCCTCAAAATCTGATAATGGTTCATCAAAGTCATCTCCAACAGTCATTAAACCTATAGCACTCCCCGGTTGTATCCTCACTGGCTGAACTTCTGGATCTGACACTGCCACTAATTTCACAATTGGTCGCTCGTTTTGTGTAATCA
>CASBQM010000795.1 GCA_949127645.1 Synechococcales cyanobacterium PMM_0036 | reverse complement strand
GGACAGGCAAGCCCTAGCAGCGCTTCATCACCTGTATCGTAGAGGGTTCCGAGCTGAACTACGCCCCGGCAGACCACAAAAATCTCGTCTGGGAGCATCCGAATAGTTTGACCGCTGCGGTAAGGCTGCAAACTCCTCCCCTGATATAGCTCTTCTAGCAGTTGGCGCAGATCGGGCTGTTGCTTTGCTTCTAAGACTGGGGAGTTCAGCATACCTATGTAACCTAGCTAACATTGAGGACTAGCATAGATTTCTCAGCTAAAGGCGAGGTAATTAAAAGGTTGTGAAGAGGTTAGCAAAGGGTTGCATCTGAGTTAAGGTTTTCGGAGATGTTACAAACTCACTCAAAATCTATCGTTTTTTTGAAAGATACATATCGAAAACGAGCTGAGACTCTCTAAGCTATCCTTCTAAACAGCGAATGGCTTCCAACATTCCCCGCGCCTTGTTCAGCGTTTCCTCATACTCTCGTTCGGGGTCAGAATCGGCAACTAGCCCTGCCCCTGCTTGAACACTGACACGCCTGCCGTCTGGATGGCTCTGAACGACTAGGGTGCGAATGGCGATCGCTGTGTTTAATTGTCCCTCAAAGTCGTAGTAGCCGTATGAGCCGGAGTATACACCGCGCCGACAAGATTCTAAATCGTGAATGATTTCCATAGCGCGAATTTTGGGGGCACCGCTGACCGTTCCGGCAGGAAAACAGGCTTTTAGCAGCTCCCACGCCGTTTTATCAGCGCTTAGCCGCCCCACCACATTGCTAACAATATGCATGACGTGAGAATAGCGCTCGATCACCATGAGCTGATCGACCACAACCGTACCGTTGGCACAAACTCGCCCCAGGTCGTTTCGTCCTAGATCCACCAGCATCACGTGTTCGGCAACCTCTTTGGGATCTTGCAGCAAGTCTGTGGCGAAGTCAGTATCTTGCTGAGGAGTTTTGCCTCGGGGGCGCGTTCCGGCGATCGGACGCAAGGTAGCAATCTTCAGCCCACCTGCTTCGGGAGACAGATCGGCTTTGACCATCACCTCTGGGCTAGAGCCAATGATCTGCCAGTCTTGAAAGTGAAAGTACGCCATATAGGGCGAGGGATTGATCAGCCGCAGCGATCGATATAACGAAAACGGATCGCCCTTCAGCTCAGTCGAGAGCCGTTGCGAAATCACGACCTGAAAAATATTTCCTGCTCGAATATGCGCCTTGGCTTTTTCGACGTTGGCGCAGTATTGCTCTTTGGTGGTATTGCTGACATACCGAGCCGCTAACTCGCCTTCCGGGCTAGGCTTCGATTTGTTAGGCGGTGTCCATTGCAGCAGCGTATCCCGACCTGAAAGCGGCAATTGCAGCTTGTTTACAAGCTGCGTCACGCGATCGCAGGCAAATTGATAGGCTTGTTCTAGATCGGTTGCCGGGTCACGCAAATCCGCATAGGCGATCGCCCAGATCTTGCGCTGCACCTGATCAAAAATCAAGAGCTGGTCAATCTGCATCCACAGCCCGTCTGGCAAATCGCCCTCGCTTAGGGGATAGATGGGCACACGCGGCTCAATCCAGTTGATTAGCTCATAGCCCCAAAAGCCGAAAAGCCCACCAATTCCGGGTGGCAGATGGGACAGCTTCACCGGGCGATAGGGGGCAAGACAAGTCGCTAATGTCTCAAACGGGTCGCCCTCGAAAATCTGCGTTGAGCCATCTCGATGCGTCTGAGTGGTGCGATCGCCCCTTGCCTCCAAAATCCACAGCGGATCGCAGCCTAGAAAACTATAGCGCCCGATAACTTCACCGCCCTCGATCGACTCCAGCAAGAAGCTATAGGGCTGTCCGGCGCAAACCTTGTACCAGGCAGAAACAGGAGTATCTAGATCGGCAACCCACTCTTGAAAAACCGGAACAAAATTACCTTGCTGAGCTAATTCTTTAAACTGCGCTAAATCAGGGAAGATCATCCTATCGCACGCTGCATTTTTGATTTTGTGCATCCCAGTGTACCATTCTGCTTTCGTTTGGTTTGCGCGATCGCCTGTCATAACAATTCCTGTCATGACAGGGGTTGTTATGACCATTTAAGAGGCACCTGGTTGCCTGACAAAACTCAAACCGTCCTCACGTCAAAGCCCAACCCAAGAAATTTCCAGATCCCTACGCGGGAGTTGAGGAGATGAGCGATGAAGATTTGTGGGTCAGTCAAGAGGTAGAACAATCAGAGTTTAAAAAATTAAGGTTCAAGAAGAATTAGAGCGACAGCCTATTAATTTCGCTATAGACTGTTAAGGGAGTATGACTCAAAAGATTGAAACTATTGAGTGAGATAAGCTGGACTAAACCTCTTAAGTCAGTGATTTCTCTAGTTATTACATTAAGTCGCTGAGGCAAGTGAAGTAGAAACACCCTAGAGTTCATTTACCGGATTGCATAATCTAAAATGACATAGCTTAAGATTACGCAGTTCAAAGGTAAACTCAGGCAATCTCAACAAGCAGCCTGTCTACCTAGGCAAACAACTTTATCTGACCCCCTTTAACTGACCCACCTACTTACCTCCAGTGACAGGAGAATCTGGTACCCATGAGAGATTTTGTTTTAGATGCCCCCGATTCCGATCGCTACACTTATTTTGTGGCGTATTATGGTCATGAATTTCAAAAGCAAACCGCAGTCCTGTATGTCCGTCACAGCTTCACTGACTCCATTCAAGATCTGCATATTTGCATTCGCAGTCGTATTCAGGAAGTGTTAGGCGAAGAAACGCCTTCTTGCTATCACATTTTGGCATTGGCTGCACCTGAAGCGATCGCGGTTTAGCAGTGCCTATCCTAATAACGTCTGATAACGTCAGTCGTTGTCAGGATACCTCAATCCAATGGATTTTTGATGCTTTCACCTTATTTTCAAGCGCTTCAATTACTCAAATTGGGTTCTCTACACAATTAAACTGGCGACAGCCATGACGCTTTTCCTCTTAAGACGATTTATCTCTTGCCTCATTTAGGTCAGTCGAGAGACAGATCCCAGAGCTTTATTGACTCAGTTACTCTAGATTTTAGAGACTTAAGGTTTTAAAGAATCAGGATGCGGAATGCAGTCTCAACAATAGTTTCAACAATTGAATCGTAGCTATATTTCTTAAACCCTTGAATATTCCAAACTCCTCCGAAAGAACCATCAAACTTCCTTCAGATGTCTCTGAGGAACTATTGATCGCTATTTGTGAATCTGTCGATATCATTGCTTGTGAGTGTCCTGGTTACTTAGCCAGTCTTCTGCGACAGGTACATACCTTCCGAGCCTATACGAATAGCTGCATTGAGCAGTTTCCCGAAGACGCTGAAACCCATCACTGGTTGAGCGATCGCGCCCAGCAGGTTGAGAAAATTCTGTATCAAACCGTGTTGGAATTGATGCACAAAGAAGAACTCATCACAGACGACAATGAGCTTTCGCTAGATCGTTTGTCGGAATGTGCCCTGGCGATCGCCATGAAGCAAATGGGTTAACTTCAACGCTCATCGTGATTTCAGGTTTTTCCTGCATCTCTTCAGTAGGGCACTTGTTAAATGGCTCTCAATACTAAATGGCTCTCAATACTGCGGATCTGACGATCGCCAATGCCCAACTCCCCGACCGCTCTGGACTGTGGAATATTGCTATCGCCCAAGCCCAAATCATCGATATCTCACCCGCGATCGCCTCTGAAGCCCTAGCTGCCAAAAAGAGCGCTGAGAGGGTCTCCGGAACAACTCTAGATACCCACGGTTGCCTGGTGATTCCTGGGCTAGTCGATGCCCACTTTCACCTCGACAAAGCCCTGCTGCTCGATCGCTATCCTGCTCAAGAAGGCAACTTTGCTGAAGCCATGCGGGAGACCCTGCGGCTGAAGCAATCTTTTACGATTGAGGACATTCAATTTCGCGCTAGACAGGTCATTGAAAAGGCGATCGCCTTTGGCATAACCGCTATGCGTAGCCATGTTGAGGTTGATCCGATCGTAGGGCTAACGGGCATGAAGGCACTGCTGCCGCTCCGGACAGAATATGCCTGGGGCATGACGCTTCAGTTGGCAGTCTTCGCTCAGGAAGGGATGACTCCCGACACCGAAAACCTGTTGCGACAGGCAATGAAAATGGGCGGAGATGTGATCGGCTCCGCGCCCTATGTGGATGCCGACCCAGAGCATAACGTACAAATCATTTTCGACATTGCCCAAGACTTCGATTGCGATGTCGATTTTCACTTAGATTTTTTGGACGATTCCGAACCGCTGCTCGTACCGTTTGTCATTCAAGAAACCGTAAAACGCGGCTGGCAAGGGCGAGTCTGCTTGGGG
>CASBQM010000794.1 GCA_949127645.1 Synechococcales cyanobacterium PMM_0036 | reverse complement strand
CTCGCGTGGAGGCTTGTTCGCTAGAGGCGGCGGCGGTAATAATTTTCGTCGCACACAAAGTGCACGCGGAGGCAAAAATTCACGTAAAGACGGTTACGTGAATGCGATGGCGGACATCGAAGAAAATTTTGAGCCGGATATTTTCAATGAATCATGCGGTGAAATTAACACGTTATTCGACGAGTCGCATGAACCAGCAATTTATCTGGCTGCAGAAGCCCCCGAATTGAATTCTGATTTCATCACAATCGGACGCGATTACCGGTGCACAGGCACTAAAACTGCTTTTGTTCCGAAGCAGCAGCGCGTTACCGTAGAAATGCTAAAATATGCGCCAGCAGGTGGCGACGATGACGAGCCAGCCGAGGCTGGGAAAACGCAAATCAGCGTGACTGATACGCCGAAACAATTCGGTGACGGTAGATGTGAATACATTCCGATCACCTATGCCATAAACGGCTTCGCATACATTCCAGTGACATTGTGTGGTGAGAAAATCAACGCTCTGTTGGACACTGCTTCAAGCTTCACCTGCATGTCGAATGAGCTATACAATAAATTGCCGAAGGCACCTGTCCTCGAAAAAAGTCATGCGAAAGCACGCTTGGTTAACGGCGAAAAGATACGTGCTATTGGTTTTATGACTTGTGGCTTGAAAATTGGCGAGAGAGTTTTCAATACTGAGGTGCATGTTTTTGACATGGGCGGTATTGGCCTTATTCTTGGCCAATGTTTTTTGATTCGTCATGGTGTCGACATTCTTGCTTCGCAAAATGCAGTGCGTGTACCAATGTCGAAGAAGTACAGCACGGAGATGCTGACGGTACAGCAAAAAGTGGAAATTCCTGCACGTTCGGAGATGATAGTGCAGTGCCGCACTAAACAGACATCTGGTTTAGTGGCGTCAAAACCTGATATAGGAAAATTTTTGCAGCGAGGTTTTATTACGAAAAAGGCAATTTTGTCGGTCGCTGCAGATGGCAATACTGCTATTGTCGTGCGCAACATTAACGACGAGCCAGTCACCTTGTATGAGAATGAGCATGTCGCAAACGTGGATTCCGTGCAGTCGGAACACGTGCATGCGGAAGCAGCTGCGAATGCTAAACGCTTTTACAGCGGTAAAAGCGAAAAGACGAAGGCACAGCCTGTGAGCACTGACGCAGTCTCACATGTCATAAAAACACTCGGGTGTAAAATTGGGCCGCAGTTAGGCGACAAGCAACGTGCTCTGCTCGAAGCATTATTATTCGAGTATGCTGACGTATTTGCGTCAGACAGCAAACCGTTTGGTTTGACGAACAAGGTTGAGATGAAAATTGATACTGGTAACAGCGAGCCGATTAAGCAGCGTGCTTATCGTGTTTCGTATGCCGAAGAGCAAGAGCAGCGCAGACAAGTTAAGGAAATGCTTGAAAACAACATAATCCAACCTTCAAAAAGTCCGTGGAGTAGTCCTGTAGTAATGGTCGATAAGAAAGACGGCACACGTCGTTTCTGCGTCGACTATCGAAAGTTGAACGCGGTGACGAAAAAAGACGCATTCCCACTTCCGTTGATTGAAGACGTGCTTGATCGCTTGGCGCGAAAAATAATTTTCTCGTCAATGGATTTGAAAGCAGGATATTGGGTGGTGCCAACAAATAAATACGACAGAGAGAAAACAACGTTCGTTATGTCGTTTGGCACTTTTGAATTTAACGTCATGCCGTTTGGCCTTACAAACGCACCTGCGGTAATGCAACGTTTTATGCAGTTGCTATTCACATGCGAAGAGTTCGAAGATTTGGTTGTGTTTCTCGACGACTGTATTATGGGTTCGATTGACTTCGAAACTCATATGCGCGAATTGCGAAAATTCTTTAATAAATTGCGTGAGTCAGGTTTGAAGCTCAAAGGCTCCAAATGCAGTTTCGGACAAGAATCGATTCATGTACTTGGTCACGTAATTTCGAGTGCTGGAATAGGACTTGACCCTGAGAAAGTAGTGGCAGTGAGAAAATTTCCGACGCCTACGAATTTGAAGGCCGTGCGCTCATTTTTGGGCCTTGCGTCATTTTACCGAAAATTCGTGGACGGCTTTGCGAAAATTACTGAACCGCTCCGACGCTTAACAAAGGTCGACACATCGTTTGTGTGGGGTCACGAACAAGAGCAAGAATTTAACGCACTGAAACGTGCACTTACAACAGCACCCGTATTAACGCATTACGACCCGCGCGCGCGCACTGAATTGCATACAGATGCGTGCGACGACGGTGTTGGTGTTGTGCTCACGCAAGAGCACAAGGGCCGTATGCACGCAGTTGCATACGCGAGCAGGCGATTAACCGAAACTGAACAGCGTTACAGTGTCAGCGAAAAAGAGTGCTTGGCACTGGTATGGGCTTGTGTGCGCCTGCGTCCGTATTTACTTGGTATACAATTCACAGTGGTGACAGATCATCACTCATTGTGCTGGTTAATGTCAGCACGTTCGCAAAATCATCGTTTATCACGCTGGGCACTAAAACTCTCGGAGTTTAATTTTACTGTGACATACAAATCCGGCAAGCAACATTTGGATGCCGATTGCCTGTCCCGTTATCCGATTGACCCGAGCAGTGCTGTCGATGAAAATTTCGATTATGATCCAGCGTTAGCAGCAATTTTTTCTGACGAATTAAAAACGGCTCAACACACGGACGAGTTTTGTTCAAGTGTCATTGACTTAATAGGTCAAGACGATTCGCGTACAGTTGCACTG
>CASBQM010000793.1 GCA_949127645.1 Synechococcales cyanobacterium PMM_0036 | reverse complement strand
CTCACAAGGGTGTTCCCAATCTGCTTGAGAAATCTGCTCGATAGAAAAGGCAAGGGGGGGTTCCATGTCCGTTACGTTAGCAGATTGTCCTTGAAGTTTCTACTGCCACTTTTTAACCCCCTGAACGACCACAGATAAAGGTAGGAATGTAAATACCCATCAGCAAATTTGGGGATCGACCTTTGGTGGCTTGCGGTTTGAAAAGCGGGAGAGTTTTGCCCATAAAGTTCTAGTTATCTTATGACTTTCTAACGAAATCTATTGAAGCCAAAATTTTGCCCCCAGAAGCACAGAAGAAAATGCAGTGCTGGATTCGGAGTCGGCATCTAATTTGTTCCGGTAATTTCTTTGTCTTTGAAACCGCCGATTACAGTACACTCGATCGCTTTTGTAATGGCGTTACGGCGTTGGGAGGTTCCGTTATTTCAGTGGAGCCTATCAGTAAGATCTGGACGGGGAATCATCGTCAAGTCGTTTTGTATCAAGCTAAAGCTAGTTTGCACACGCCTTGCCATAATCTGAAACAGTATTGGTTGAAAACGGTAGTTTTCGGACTCGATTCGATCGCCAGGTCTAATATCAAGCTATCTCGCTCAAGTAATTTTTAGTTAAGTAATTTAGCAGGAGAAATTTAATGATAAATCCAGGTGTAATTGCGACGATCGCCTATGGCATTCTTGCTATTATCGGCGGTGTCATGGGCTACGCTCAGGCAAAAAGCAAGATTTCTCTGATTGCAGGGTGCGGCTGCGGAATTTTGCTGCTTATTAGCGCGATTCTGCAAACTCAGGGACAGGCTTTGGGATTGTCTCTGGCAACGGCAATCACGATCGTGCTGATGGCAGCATTCATGATGCGATTCATCAAAACCCGCAAATTTATGCCCGCCGGACTTATGCTGATCCTAGGAGTTCCGGCTTTAGGCGTTATGGTGAGTCAACTGAAAGCGTGACTTTCACTGAGCAGAAGAAGAATAGCTTAAAAGTCCCTCTCCCCTGCTGAGAGAGGGACTTAGGATAAAGGCAACTCGCTATTTGTCACCTGTGGAAGCCGTTAGTGCCGCTCTGCCTGCTTCGGGAGCCTGCATTTCTGCCTTAGAAAATTGAGGAGACTGAGTGTAAATAGAGCTAAGCAGCACGTCCAATACACCCGATTGCCGAGCGCTATCGATCGCCTGGTGCGTGATCAACTCACCCACATTCAAAATCACGTCATCGCGCTCGTCTAGAATTACGCGAGTTACCGGGCGACCCAAGGCACTCTTAATCCGCTGTTCCTCGACAGTACGGGCACTACGCTCCTGCAAATCTGTAGCAGTCGTTCTGAGCTGTTCCCACAGGCTGCGGGCACCCTCTTTAATCTGGTCAGTGCCATCCGAGAGCTGAGTCCCAGCGGTGTGAGTGGTGGTGTTAAAACGACCGCTGACTTGAGCTGCCGTACCATTTGCCCGATCGCGGATTGCAGTCGTTGTCGATAAGCCCACTGCATTTAGCAAGTCGCGCTCTGCGTGATGCAGTTTAGCTCGATCGATCACGATATCTGTGACAATTTGTCCTGGAGCCGCCACAATTAAGCCGCTACGCGTCCGAACAATTTGCTGTACCCGACGACCTTTCGCTTGCTCAATGACATAGCCAGCTGCCGCACTATCAGCCTTCAAAGCGAGATGATCGCGTAGCCGTCCGCCCGTCGCACGATAGAGTTCGTCTAACAGACCTGCTTGCTCAGCGTATGCTACTGCTGCGGGAGTTACCTCCTGACCACCCAGCACCAGTACTACGCCATTTGCAGCCGCTACCGTCCATTCAGCCGTTTTGCCGATCGCAAACGCTTTTTGCTCCGTTGGGCTAATTACGGCTCTGGTGAAAGCAGTGGTCGTGTCTTGACGCACTTCCTGAAGCTTGCTGCCCGCGCGATCGGCAATTCCCTGAATTTTTGCACCTGCTCCCTGCGCTCCCGCCTGAAGCCGTTCACTTGCCCGCTGCCGCACATCGCCCCCTGCCGCCTGATAGAGCAAGTCAAGCGCACCCTTCTCTTCTGCCCATTCAGCGTTCAGCAATGTAATCAACTGTCCAGCTCGGACAAGGATCGTGCCGTCGGTTGCCGTCACTGTGTCTTGAGCAGTTTTGCCGATCGCAAATTCTTTCTGCTCTTGTGGGTCAATGATCAAATTAGTTGCAGAAGCTACGGCACTGCGCCCTGCCTCCTGAAGCTTGTAGCCCGTCTCTTGAGCAGCTCCCTGAATTTTTTCGCCCGCCGTTTGAGCCGCAGACTGAACCTTTTCTCCGGCTGTCTGCATTGCTCCTTTGATGCCACCCACCTGTTCTTCCATCAGGTCTGCCACTTCAGACGGCACAAAGGCAACGTCTTCCCCAATTTTTAGCGTGTGGGGGGCAGGCACATAGGAGCGTCCAGAATACGCATCTGCAAACAATCCTCCGGACACCTCATAGCCATCGATTACGCCCGCGTGTTCGTCAAAATAGAGGTCAATCATCTTACCCAAATCACGACCGTCTGTCGTCATGATGTGTGTGCCCTTGAGAACATTATTGCGATCGAGAATTCGCTTCACCTCAGGGATTTGATTTACACGAACTACGGCGCTTTCCGAAGGAACAATTACGGCATCTAAACCGATCGCCTGAATACTCTGAAAGGGAATGACCTGTGCCTCGCTAAACCAACCACGCTCCTCAACCAGCAGAGCGAGAAGTTGGTTGCTATCTTGGTCAAAAATTAGATCCTTAACACGGCAAAATTTTTCACCGCTGTCGTATGCTACGACTGCCTTACCAAGAATGTCGCTTCCCTTACGCATTATCTCCTAAGCTCCTTTGGCTGTAATAATTTGGTGTAAATAGAATGAGATATAAACAAAATCGATTGGTAAATCACTCAGTAGATTACTGAGCAGCGCTAGGCGAACCCGTCGGCAGAGCGTCTGGTTGGCTCTTTGCAGCTTGAGAATCTGGTAAGTCTTTCGCAGACGCGCCATCATTGTTGGCAGGGGCACCCAAATAGTCACTACCAAATTCCGGCACTTCATTGATAGCGCCCGTATACTCAGCCACACCTGCTATCCCTATAGCAGCTAACAATAGCAAAGCAACATACGCACCACCATTTGATGGTTTACCCACTAATCTTGGCATAGCTTTATTCTTCCTAAGTCTCTACGAATTTAGAAGCTCTACCCTAGAGCAGTTGCTTCCTGCTCAATTTGCTTCTCAACTTATTAAAACTCAATATTTACTTAACCTTAATCTCTCTTCAGAGTGAGATTGGGAGCGATCGTCTATTAATCTATCTCTTGAGAGAGCCACCCAAAGCAACGGTCTATTCATACAAAAACAGAGGTCTGGATACTATCCAGACCTCTGTTAGACTTTAGCTAACTCGCCTTCTCAGTTGAAGATTGAGTTATCAATCAGGTAGAAGGAGATGCTAGCAAATAATCTACTTCAAAGCGTCTTTTGCAGCGTCTTTGACATCTTCGGCAGCGTGGCGAACCTTAGATTCAGCTTGCTTTGCTTTGCCTGCAGCCTGATCTTCAGGATCACCTGTCACATTGCCGAGGGCTTCTTGAGCCTTGCCTTCAACATTCTTAGCAACTGCTTTTGCCTTATCTTCGATACTCATGGTGTACCTCGTTAATTGTTTTGATTCGTCGATTTCTTCAATCGAATATACTAACTGTATCCGTTAATGCAGAATCTCTTCTCTATCTGAAGAGAGATCGTTGAAAATAATCTATTGAAAAGCTGAAATTACTTTATTTATAAAGTGATCACAAACCAGCCGCAGAATAGAAGAATACGTCTATCCCACGGCTATCTGACTGTTATTACCAAAACATCTCAAATTGTGCCTAAAACTAGATGATTCCAGGTCCTTTGCCACGCTGATCGCCAGCCCGGCCCTCGCGCAAGCCGCGACCGACGAGATCGTCGTCACCGCGCTTGGCGTCCCGAAGGG
>CASBQM010000792.1 GCA_949127645.1 Synechococcales cyanobacterium PMM_0036 | reverse complement strand
GGGACCCCGCAGTGACAGCAAGCTTCTAGAACAGACGCAAGCCGAGTTACCCGAGACGATTCCCTTGATTGGGGATAAAGCCTATGTGGGCAACCCCAACACGGTCACTCCCATTGAAAAACCACCCGGGGGTGAGCTGACTCAGGCCCAGAAGGACTTCAATCGACAGGTGAGCCGGAAGCGGGTTTATGTTGAACATGTCATCCGAGTCATCAAAATCTTTCGGATCGCCAAGGAAGAGTTTCGGATGCGTTCCCGCCTGTACGAGGGGGTGATTGGTTGTGTCTGTGGACTAGTACGATTACGAGTTCAGTGTGTCTAAAATTCAGCCTCCCAAGGCTGGAGACAAATCAACTTGCCGATTTTCCTTATTTCTGAAGAGGTCTATTGCTGCGATCGCCAATGAGTTAGAGATGAGTCAATACTATTTTTCTCGCTTGTTTAAGCAAGCAATGGGTGTATCGCCCTATCAATATGTCATGCAACAGCGAATTGAGCGAGCAAAGTATTTGCTACGGACGACTTCGCTTTCAGTGGCAGAGATCGCCCCGCAAGTTGGCTTTTCCACTCAGAACCAACTGACGATTCAATTTCGTAAGTTCACAGGTACAACGCCCAGCGGTTATCGCAAACAACTTTAAACTCCGACCAGACAGCAGGATTCCAATAAATTTGGCAGAAATCGACGATTAATCTGGATTCTTTCTTTCAGGATTCCAATATTGGGTGAATCGTTGCTATTGATTAGCACAAGTGTGTTTAGGAACATCTATGAAAATTTGTGAATCAGTTGAGCAACCTAAATCATCAGCCCGCCCAGACTTTCCCATTAACCTGACTCAGCTTTACATCAATGGTGAATGGCGCGATTCTCACAGCGGTAAAACCTTTGCCGCGATCGATCCCGCCACTGAAGCTGAAATTGCCCAACTGGCAGAAGGCACCGTTGAAGATGTTGAACTCGCGGTTCAAGCTGCTGGAAATGCGTTTGTCGGTGCTTGGGGGCAGATGAGCGGACATGAGCGGGGCGAAACGCTCTGGCGCGTGGGAGATTTATTTCGCCAATATGGCGAGGAGCTTGCCTTCCTGCAAGCCAAAGAAATGGGGCGGCTGTTTACAGACTCGATGACTGTAGATATTCCTCATCTTGCCAATATGTTTCACTACTATGCGGGTTGGGCAAGCAAAATTGAAGGCTCCGTCAAACAAACCACAAAGGGGCTGCATACCTACACGCTGCGAGAACCGCTGGGTGTGGTCGCTGCGATCACACCCTTCAACTTTCCGCTGATTCTTTCCATCAGTAAGTTCGCGCCTGCCCTTGCTGCCGGAAATACCATGATTCACAAGCCTGCTTCGGCGACCCCGCTCTCCGCCTTAAAGGTCGCTCAAATCATGCAAGAAGCAGGCGTACCAGCAGGCGTTTTCAATGTGGTGATGGGTCCGGGTGGCACGGTTGGCAATGCGTTATCCACGCATCCCGGCATTGAAAAGGTGGCAATTACCGGATCGACTGCCAGTGGGATTCGCGTGATCAAGGATTCTGCTGATACCTTGAAACACCTGACGATGGAACTGGGTGGCAAGAGTGCCAACATCATTTTTGCCGATGCAGATTTAGATGTAGCAACACAGACTGCCTACGACGGGATGTTCTATAACAAAGGCGAAATTTGCTATGCGGGTTCGCGAATGCTAGTGGAACGATCGGTGTATGACGAAGTTGTAGAACGAGTTCGGCAACGTGCTTTGGATACGAAACCGGGCGACCCACTGGACTCCAGCAGCCAGATGGGACCGATCGCCAACAAGAGCGAGTACGACAAAGTGCTTAACTACATGCAGGTGGGACAGCAAGACAAAGCGCGATTGGTTGCCGGGGGCAAAGCCGCAGATATCGGTACAGGCAAAGGCTATTTTGTGGAGCCAACGGTGTTTGCTGATGTCAACAGTGACATGACGATCGCCCGTGAAGAAACCTTTGGTCCTATTTTGTCCATCATTCCCTTTGAGGGTTTTGACGAGGCAATTCAGATCGCCAATGGCAACCAGTATGGACTGGCATCTGGGGTGCATAGCCGCGACATCAAGAAAGCACACAAAGCGGCGGCAGCGCTCAAGGCAGGAACGGTTTGGGTGAACACCTACGGTCATTTTGACCCCTCTGCTCCGTTTGGGGGTTACAAAATGAGTGGCTATGGGCGCGAACAAGGTTGGGAAGCTCTGGAGTTTTATCTACAAACTAAAACCGTGTGGGTTGACTTGTCCTAAGCTTGCAACGGCATCAATTGACAACCAACAGACTCAATGGAAAGAATTTTAGACCAATGAAACGGCATCTGAAAAGCTTACGTGAATACATCGATGCGCTCGCGGAAATTGGCGAGGTGCAACCCATTCACAAAGAAGTTGATTGGAATCTGGAAATAGGTGCGATCGCCCGTCGCTGCTATGAGACCGGAGCGCCTGCCCCCTTGTTCAACACTATCAAGGGGATTGAGCCAGGTTTTCGAGTTCTGGCAGCACCCGCAGGCGTAAGCAGCCAATCAGGGCTATATTTATCTAGAATTGCCCTATCACTAGGGTTATCACCCTATTCAACCGGGCGAGAGATTGTTGAAGCATTGGTTGAGGCACGCGACCGCGCATTTATTCCCCCCCAATTAGTTGAAACAGGTGCTTGTAAAGAAAATATCTTGATTGGAGATTCAGTCGATCTGCTGCGATTGCCGACTCCATTTCTGCATGGCGGCGACGGTGGGCGCTACATCAATACCTATGGCATTATCGTTGCCCAAACCCCAGACAAACACTGGACAAACTGGTCGATCGCCCGCACTATGCTACTTGATAAAAATCGGATGGCAGGGATTATCGCCCCCAATCAGCATATTGGCATGGTGCGACAAACCTGGCTCGATCTTGGACAGCCAATGCCCTTTGCTCTGGCACTCGGTGTTGAGCCATTTATTCCCTTTGTAGGAGGAATGCCGTTACCTGATCAGGTGAATGAGGTAGATTACGTCGGTGCTTACTTTGGTGAAGCGATCAAGGTTGTTCAGTGTGAAACGGTCGATTTGCAAGTTCCTGCAACCGCAGAAATTGTGCTTGAAGGAACGATTTCGATCACCGAAACGGCACCCGAAGGTCCAATGGGCGAATATGCAGGATACCTATGGACGGGTCAGAGTAGCCTAAAACCGGTATATCACGTCACGGCGATGACCTATCGCAACGATCCGATTTTGCCGATTTCAGTGGCAGGTGAACCTGTCGAGGAAAACTACACGGCTTGGGGCGTGCCGAACGCTGCCGAAATTGTTTACACCCTGCGAACTGCAGGCTATCCAGTGGCAATGGCATGGAGTCCATTTGAGAGTGCCAATCACTGGTATGCCATTGCGATGGAGCGCAATTGGCGACAACTCATGCCAAATATTAGTGCCGCCGAACTCTGTCAAAAAATGGGTGAGGTCTTGTTCCAAACCAAAGCTGGCATGGGTACACCCAAGTACATTGTAGTGAATGACGACATTGATATCACCAACACCAAAGAGATAGTGTGGGCATTTGCAACGCGCAACTATCCCGGTCATCAAGGTGAAGTTGTCTTTAATAATGAATCCACCAATCCACTCGTGGCCTTTTTGCAGCAGAGTGAGAAGATGTCGATGCACACCACTAAGGTAATGTATAACTGCTTGCCACCTGATGAATGGGGGGATAAATTGCCACAGCGCAGTTCCTTTAAGGGTGCCTATCCCCAAGCATTACAGGATAGCGTCTTGCAAAACTGGCAAGCTTACGGTTTTGCAAGATAAACCACGTTTTCAACTCCTCTCAACTAACGTTAGATCAAAAGGAACAGCATGAACATTGGCATCATTGGCGCAGGCAACATGGGTAGCGGCTTGGGTAAAATCTGGGCGCAGAACGGGCACAAGCTCATGTTCAGTTACTCCCGTGACTTCTCAAAACTGGAGAAAATCGCACAAGCGATCGGCAGTAATGCCAGCGTCGGTACACCGGCTGAAGCCGTACAGTTTGCCGATGTGGTCGTACTATCTGTGCCCTATGGTGCAGTAGAAGATGCACTCAAAGCAGCCGGTTCACTTGATGGCAAAATTCTTTTCAGTATTGTCAATGCGCTGTTACCTGACATGAGCGGCATGGCGGTTGGAACCATGACATCCGCCGCCGAGGAAATTGCTAAACTGGCGACTAATGCCCGCGTCGTAGAAGCGCTACCTGTATTTGCAGAAGTCCTCAATTCTGAGTCACGCCGCTTTGGCGATCAGCAAGCGACCGTATTTTACACGGGTGACGACGAGCAGGCAAAACAGGTTGTGGCGGATTTGTTGCGCGAAATTGATGTTGAGTCGATCGATGCTGGGTCGCTGAAGAACTCGCGCTATGTCGAACCCGCCATGATGCTACTGATTCAACTGGCGTATACCCAACAACTCGGACAAGTTGGGTTTAAGCTATTGCGACGCTAAGATGCGATCGCCAGCTAACAAATCGCTACACCGGAACGGAGTCGTCAGCTATTGATTGAGTTGCCGCGATCGTCGCCGTCCGGTGAGCGCGACCGTTATACAGCTTCAACTGTCGGTGAGAAAATTACCTGAAGGTGGTGGATAAGTCCTTCAAATCAGGTACGTTTTGGTTGAACTGGATTAGTATAGGACTTACGCATTGACAGAAATAGAGTGATGTGAGTCATTGCGCTGAGGCGGGTTCTGAGAGGTTTTTCAGGATGAATTGTCGAATTACTGGGATAAATAGCTGCCTGGATACTTG
>CASBQM010000791.1 GCA_949127645.1 Synechococcales cyanobacterium PMM_0036 | reverse complement strand
ACAAATAGCAAGAACTCCCCATTTCCTTAAGAGGAAATGGGGAGTTCTTGCTATTTAAAGTTTTAGATAAAAAAGGGTGGGTATAGAGAAGGTATTAGATAAAGTTGGCTGAAGATTCGGCGGATTTTTGGGCAGTCTCAGGGCAGATAACCGCCTCATAAACCTAGCTTGGCAAGCTATGCTGGGCATACGTGCGATCGAATATCAGGGGTTTTCGATGGCTTGCTGGATGCGGAAAACTTGCTGGATGTAGAAAAGGTGGTAGTTTTATGATTTCTCTATTGCAAAAACCGCTATTAATCAGCGGATAAGGTCTAACAGCCGGGGCTTGGTTGCTGAGCAGCTTCGATCCCCACGTGATTGGATTAGGAACTAGCGCTGTCTGGGGTGCTGTTGCTCTGGGTTCGGGTCTATGGTGGCTGAATCAAAAGCGTAGGATTGAGCCTTTGCTCTTGCCCTTTACACCCGTCGATCGCACCACTGTAGAAAAAGCATTGGCATCCGTAGAGGCGCAAATCAATCATCTCTCTACCGAACTGAATGCTAGCCTACCTGAAACGGCAGCGCTCATTCTGAAGTTGCGCCAACAGCTAGTCGATTTGACAGCCGAACTCGATCGTAAAAACATCTGTCTTGCTTTTTTAGGAGGGCGATCGGTTGGTAAAACGACGCTGACTCAGCTTTTGGGAGACCGCTCCGTTACTATTCAAAAAACAGATTCGTCTAAAGCTGAATCGGAGTTTTACAGTGCTGATTCTGCCGTGGCAGATGCCGAGAATGCTGACCTAGTGATGTTTTTGACAACGGGTGATCTTACGGACTCTGAGTTTCAAACCCTGAAACAGTTACTCGTTCAAAACCACCGAATTCTGCTGCTGTTTAACAAGCAAGATCAGTATTTGACTGCCGATCGCCCCGTGATTCTTCAGCAAATCCGCGATCGTATGGCGGGTCTGTTGGCTACAGAAGACATTATGGCGATCGCCACCCAGCCCGTCCCAGTTAAGGTTCGCAAACATCAGCCCGACGGCACAGTTAAAGAGCGGTTTGAGCAACCCGCGCCCGATATTACCATCCTTCAGCAGCGGCTCCAGCAAGTCTTGACACACGAATCGCAACAGCTCGTTCTCGCAACCGTCAAGCGGCAAGCTCAAGCCCTCAGTGCTGTCGTCCAAGCTGAACTCAATCAAGTCCGCCGCCAGCGCGCCCTACCCGTCATTGAGCAATATCAATGGGTTGCCGCAGGTGCTGCTTTTGCAAACCCTGTCCCCAGCCTCGATCTACTCGCCACTGCCACAATTAATGCTCAACTTGTCGTTGACCTCGGCGCAATTTATCAGCAGAAGTTCTCCTTAGATCAGGCAAAAACCGTCATGGGAAATCTGGCAAGCCAGATGGTAAAGCTAGGCTTGGTAGAAATAGCGAGTCAGGCGATCGCACCCCTCCTTAAGAGCCACGCTCTTACCTATGTGGCTGGAGGCACCTTGCAAGGCACTAGCGCTGCTTATCTGACCCGAATTGCAGGTCTAAGCCTAGTTGAATACTTCGAGGAACAGAGCCTCGACCCCGCTTTAGAGCCTAGTCTCAAAGTCGATCGCCTGCTGCAAAAGCTCAAAGCCGTTTTTGATGCCAATCAGCGATCCGAATTTCTGCAATCGCTTGTTAAGCAAAGCTTGGGTCGGTTTGCTCCCGCTTCTCTAGCTTCAGCAACTGGTTCTGCTGTCTAGCAGCTACAGCAAACCAAATTAGTGCAGGTCGATGAAAAGAGGTTCTTTCGCGGAAAGACCTCTTTTTTATTTGCAATACTCTCTGAAAATATTAATTATTGATGCAATTCATATCTATGGATGGCTTTCTTTGGTAAAAATTCACCTAGATTTGAAATCATTGACAAGTTATTCAAGGAGAAATTTTGGTGTATACCCCAGCTTTACTTGCCGCTGTTCCCAACACTCTAGAGTGGTCTCCCACGGTGGGTTTCATTATGATTGCCTGCAATATCTTGGCGATCGCTATTGGCAGGCTAACCATCCAAAAGCCTAGCGAAGGACCCGCTTTACCTTCCCCCAATCTATTGGGTGGATTGAGCTTAGGCGCTCTATTAGGAAGCACCTCTTTGGGTCATATTCTGGGAGTCGGAGTGATTTTGGGATTATCTAATCTAGGTGTTATCTAGACAAGGTTGTTAAATGTGTCGTGGTCTGTGTGCCTCAGCCCAACGCACAGACCCAATATAAAGACCCACAAGGTTCTTCAAATCTTTGGACAATAGAGTTACTAGGGCAAACCGGGGCTATATAGCAATCCTAAATGGTTTGTGAGAGGTGGGGCGGGCGCAGCCCGCCCCACCTCTCACAAACCATCTCACAAACCACCTGGGATCGCTATAAAGCTCTCAGAAGATATATAGGCAAGAATGTGACTTTTTCAAGGTAAGCTTCTGCGGCGACTATTTAGGGTATTGCCAACTTATTTGAACTTGTGTTAAGTTTATTTACACAAGGTTGATTTTAAGCGAGGCATAAGCAGTCATGGAAAACCAACAAGGTAAATTCGGCTTCACTCAATTTGCTGAAACCTGGAACGGTCGTCTGGCAATGATGGGATTTGTGATTGGTCTAGCTACCGAATTCTTGACAGGTCAAGGGATTCTCTCTCAAATCGGTCTGATGTAGAACTTGATAGGTTTAAGTTGATATCTAATTTAAACGGGAATGCGTGTACCGCATTCCCGTTTTTTGTGACAAGAAAATGTCTTGAAATCTTACTGCCTAAGAACTTATCGAATTTCGATCGCAAAGTTCAATGTACAGCAACCGCTAAGGTGGCTAGAGGCTCATTTTGGGCAAGAAGCTTCGTATCCTATCTGAATTGCCTTAAGCGATTTAGTGACCTATAGATAGGTTAAGAAACAGCACTTTCAGATTCTTCAGTCTGCCACTTAGGCTGCAAGACTCTTCGCTCATTCATGCTGATCTCGCGTTCTCTTGGCTTCATAGCTAGAGTTGCAATTCCTCCACAGGCAAGGATATAAATAGGGTTAATCATGGCGTTAAGGATGCAATCTACCATGTATAGCGTAATGATCACGGCTAGCACTGCTGCCGCTGCAACCTTGCGATTAAACCACAGACTGGCAGGATAGCGCGTTGAGAAAAGAGCAATAACAGGTGAAAGCATTGAGGCAAAACAACTCAATAACCCCACTACGCCAAACTGGCCCAAGGCAATAACCCACAGGCTATCTTGAATCGTCGTGTTGCCAAACTCATCAAGAATAACTCTTGAGCGGCTCCAGCCTCCCCAGCCAAAAATGAATCTCTCTCTGGCGTGCTTTACCAGAATCTCCTCATTATTCAATCTGAATACATAAGACTGGATTCGATCGCGCGGAAATATATCCGACAGATAGGCAACAAGTTGATCAGATGAGTAAGTCTCAGTGCCAGCATTGACGTATAGGTAAACGCCCATACCAACGATGATGATAAAGATGGGTATTGCTGTACGAAATTGCTTGGCAATGAACAGGATGCCGATGCCAACAATGAGTAAGGAGTAAGCTCCATAAGACTTGAGCAGAGCAAAAGTGATTATTAAAGCCCATACCAGCCAGGAAATGGGAATATTCCACATTTGCTTAACTGCGCCAGACTGCCAGAACCAAATGCCAATCAGGGTTGCTGCCATCATAAAGGCAGACAACATGAGTCCTGACTCCATGAATACGTTAGGTCTATAGCCGCCGTCCCGGATAGTCTGAGCGAAAGAGTGAGGAAAATCCCCATAGACAATCTTGTGTAACTGAGGACTGATTCTCACCTCAATCAGACATAGGGGAACATACACTAAACCCCCTATAAAGATGCCCATTGCCAACTGTCGCAGCCCCTCTAAAGTGTTGAAGTAGATCCGCCCCAGGAAATACGGCACTCCCCAACTCATTGTTTGATCCAAAAGGGTTGAAAAGCCATCATAAGGACCCAGATCATTGGTCATGGATGAGATAAATGGACAAAAGCACCAAATTGCCATTGGTACATCTATCCAGCTAAATTTGAATGTGCGGAAGCGCCCGACATCAAAAATAAAGGTAGCCAGCAGAATACCGTAGCAGGTTGCTGATATCTTGTCGTAGTCTGGAATGCTAGGCAGAACTAACCGTGCCTGAGGCAGAAACAGCCACGCTGCCAGAAAGCTAATAATGACTGCTTTTCTGGCAGGAAACCGTGAAAACAGGTAAAGAACAACTGGAATCCAGAGAAACATGACTATGGGAACGGTGATCGCCGCATACCCTCCTGGATTGTTAGGAAATGTAAATCCCATAGCGACCTCTTATTTCACAGTTGAGTTGTTTCAAGCTTCATAACAGGAACGGTGTCGCAATCCTGCTATTTTTTTCAAAGGAATCAATAGCTAAGTGGCAACATTAACCGCAACAGGCAACCTGTTTTCAAATAAAGTTCTAGATAGAATTTTTGAAGCGTAGATCTAGAATTAAATCAAACTACGCTCATCAATCCTTGGTAATGATTGGAAGAAATTTTTTGATCGATGACTTAACTCGAGCACCGATCGGCTCTTTCTCAACGTTGATTGTTTCACCGGGTCGAGCGCGAAATAAAGTTGAGTGCCCAGAACCGCCCTTACGAATCTCTGAAGCCGGTCGCCCATTGCTGTAGTAGTAGAGCGCCAGAGACTTGCGAGTTTCACCTTCAGGACAGGTGAGTGGCTCAGGATGACCGTGGAACGAAAAATCGGTTGTAGTAAAGACCACACATCGATTAAAGATGGGAAGAATCTTTTTGCTGCACTGAGTGACTTCTTTATCCCAAAGTTCTAAATATCCACCGTATTCTTCTTCCCAATTTTTGTTGAGATAAACCAGCAGATTAAGGCGGCGATCGAGGTGTAGACGCTCATGGCGGTTAAAGTCAACGTGCATTTTCAAGAAGCCGCCTGGCTCGATCTGATGTAGTCCACCCCCCACAAAGTGAGGATCGGGAATTAGCCCGTCAACGCCAGTCAAGCGCTCTAGGAAAGTGATGAATGTGGAGGAATTAAGCTGATAGAGCAGAAAACGAGTCATTTCTCCCATCTGAAGTTCAGACTTAGAAGCCAACTTTTTTTCAGCCGACGCATCAAATTTTTGCCATTCGATCGCCCCAGCCTTAGGAAATTCTTCCAGAATTGAATCCAGCAAGGTTTCCGGTAGAAAGTTATCAATTACCGTATGCGGAAAGGGTTTAGCAATCTGATAATCGTCTCGATATTTTTCAGCTAGGTTGTTCAGATAATCTGGATCGAGGTAATACGTTGAATTTAGCTTCATACTTTTCTCCTAGTACACTTCTTTCATCACTTTTAGGGACTGATTGGTGAAATCAGAAGTATCCTAATTTACAGCTATTTATAAATAGAGGATATCAAAATCCTTTTAATCTCCTGGGTCAAAATTTATTTCCTTTACGAAAACTTTGCTTGACGCGCTAAAAGATTCAGTTTTATCAAAGTTATGGCTAGGCTCAAACTATTCATCTCTTAATTAATGTAGCCACTGCGATCGTATATAGCCGTAAGCTTGTCGTACTGGTGTAATTATGTACTAGTGCAATCACGTACTGGTGCAATCGGTTCCAATATTTCCCTGCTGCGATCGCTCCATAGCGATGCAAAGGGCTGATTCAAATAGCTCTGTCGCCATCTCTAAAGTGTAGCTGGTGACTTTTGTATAGGCAGTATCAGACATAGCCTTCCACTGATCTTCTGAAATTTCACAGATTTTAACAATTGCCCGTGCCATATCTACCGGACTTTCTGGATCAACCAGTAATCCTGCCCCTCCTGAAAGCAGTTCAGGAGCCGCTCCTGCGGGGGTTCCAATGACTGGAGTACGACAAGCCATGGCTTCTAAGATAGGCAGCCCAAACCCCTCAATGCGACTGCCGAAGAGCCATGCATCACACTCAGAATAAATTTCTTTGAGCCACTCTTGAGACGGACTGAGGTAGAACTCTGCATCCGCAGGCAAAGGTAAATCAGGCGTAGGCTGCTCGCTACCAAAAGATATAAGGCGCAAATTTGGTATCTGCTGAGCGGCGATCGAGAAAGCCGCAAGACTGATGTCACACCCCTTCCAGGGAATCTCAGAGTAGGTTAAGCCCACGGTAGGAACAAGCTGCTTGCCACGGGGGGGAGCGAAAAATTGAGCGGTATTAACACTATTAGGCACCAGAGAAACATGATGATCTTCGTACCGGGTTTTCATCAAGTCTACAAGCCACTGGGCGATCGTAATTTTGTGCAAAGGCAGTCGATAGCTGGCTTCAACCTGCTCTTTGGGTAGATAGTCGAAAACCTCGTAATGCTGAATAAAGTACGCCTTTGCCCCCTTGCTCTGAGAGAGATTTGCCACCCATTCAGCCGTTTCCCACCAAGTTGCAATCACCACATCAGCGTCGGGCAAATCCTCATCCACAATAGGACCAAAGTGATCGGTTAAGCGACAAGGAACTTCTAGATGATCAAAGTGAGAAGGAGCCTTTTTCTCATCTGATAACCACCCTTGCCCTTTTAATAGAGCGCGTGCGCGTTCACACAAAGTAACCGGAAAGCGAGGACGAGAGACCACCAGAACATCGTGACCTCGCTTATATAGGCACTCCGCATAAGTTGCTATCACACGATCTCCACCCGTGAGTGCAAACCCACTTGCCATAACAAACGTAATTTTCATAATGATCGGTAGAGCATAACTCTCGAAATTCTCGCATTAACCAAAGCTTAACTTATGCCCTTAGACTAAACCTTACCTAATACCTTCAGCCTTATAGAGCAGGATCTAACCAGTGAAGCCAATAAATTTTGCCATACAGCTAGACCTAGGTCGAGGAGAAAAATGGCAGGAATAACGCGATGTGCATCGCCTGAAATATTTCGATATGGGTTCAAGTTTTGCCTCCTAACGCTTTTGTCCCTCAGTAACGGAGTGGGTGAGGCTTGAGTAGGAAACTTATGAGCGGAATTGAACATTCGTTACTCTGTAGGGGGCGGGGATGAGGGGCGGCTGTAGGGTGAGTCAATTGTTTAGGAAACGTCTAGGAAAGCTTACTTCAGTAATAGGCATAGAGTTCCCATATTTTGTCTTGACAGACAATCAAGGTCGTTTCGTGATGTGGATTTAAGCCTTGGCTTTAGATAACGGCAAGGGAATCAAGGTGGCGGGCAGAACAAACAGCAGACATAGAGTGAGTTGTCCGATCGTCTTCGCAATTGTGGTTGTCATTGGGTCAGTCCGGTTGACTGCTAAAACAATGATTGCAGAGGTAACAAGTAAGCCAATGAGACTATTGCGAACAAACTTCTGCTGAGAGATTTTTCGGACTGTATTCCCTGCTTCATCCATCCAGGCGGCAAGAAAAAAGCTGAGGGCAAGAATGGCGATCGCCACCGCGTAATATACCTCAGGCTGGATTTCTCGAAGCCCTAGCCAGTGTCCCGCATCAATCAGGAAATAGTGAATGGGAACGACAGCAAGTGAGCTAATGCCCTTCATCGACAGCAGCCAAGGAATAAACGTAGGGCAAAGATCGCTACAAAGTAGGAGTGAAAGAGCAGCGCAGACGGAAATAGTTGTGAAGCTGATAATGTAAAATCCTAAGCTCACCGTGCCCCACCGGAAGAAAACGGCTCCTTTGAGCGCTAGGTAGGAGGCAATTATTCCCGGCACGATCGCAGCCCCGATCAAACCTAGCATTACTTTCGATCGCTGCTTTTCAATTACAGATCTGAAACGATCGATCGCAACACCTGCCAAATATCCCAAAAACGGATAGGCAAGCCAGGGAGTTAAGGGGTAAGAAACGCCAGGCGTAATCTCAGTCCCCAGTAAAAAGCTTAAGCCCCAGATTTGCTGGTCGTAGCCAAACCTATGGGCGATCGGTCCAATCAGGTACCGCAGCAGAGAAACCGCGCCCAAACCAATCGCGCTGACAATAACAGGTGAATTTGAGTTTCTAACAATTTCCAAGATCAATATAGATAACCCGATGAAGCCTAAGAAATCTAGATGCCAGACTGCACCATGACTCCATGCCATCAACAAATCAGCCAACACCAAAATCCCAACTTTGTTAAGAACATTTGACCAACGGCTTACTTTTTTTCGCTGACCGGATTGGATACCGGCACCTACACCTGTGATGAAGAAAAACATTACGGGCGCGAAACTGCCGATAAAGAAAACTGCTTTTATGAAGCCGCTTTCGATGTATTGAGAACTCAGGAAAACGCTAACGTGATTCGTAACCATCATGCCAGCGGCGATGCCTCGCAAGACATCAAGCTCCCTCCAGTGCCCCTGAACCTTACCCTTACTATCTGTATCGACATTCGATCGTGTCATATATGGCAAGGCAATTTTGATTGGCTGACCCTAAGCTTTAAACGGATTGCACCGCCGCCATCCTAGCCCAGCCTTAAGCTAGAGCAACGTCATCTACGCAATCTTTATCAGGAATTTGATAATTCAGAGCAGGTTTCTAGGAACTATGAAGTTAGTTTAAGTATTTTGCTGTGCCAGCATTGATGCTCAGCACAATCTTAGATTTATAGAGACCCAACAATTCTCGCCGCCCCTATGGGGAGTGGCGAGAAGCTGTAGAGCATTTTTTGGCGTTGCTGAATACAGTATGAACTGCCCTCATCCCCAACCCTCATCCCTAGGGAGAAGGAGCTAGCGGTCTGGCTCCCTCTCCATTCGGGAGGGGGCTAGGGTGAGGGACAGTCTGAGGATTTATACCTCGATTCAGCAACGCCCATTTTTTAAACAAGCTAACTTTTACAGACCGCCCCGACCTGAACTTGAGAATCAACTCCTCTTACCGGAAAGGTAAGAAGCTGAACCATTTCGTCGTCCAGACATTGACCAGTGACAAGATTGAAGTTTTGCTTATAGATTAGGTGAAGCGATTTTGAGAATCCCATTGCGATCGCCCACAATGCCACGAGACAGCACATAGGCTTTGCTAAAGGGGTCAAAATTGCTGACAGCATAGATCGCACCTTGACCCACTCGAAACACAGCTACTTGCTCTCCTTCAACCAGGGCACATACACCTGTATTGGGCAAAATGCGATCGAGAGGGCAGACTGTTACCCATTGAGTTACGGCTTGCTGAACGGGAAGTGATTGAACCATATGCTTCTTAGAAATTTAGAATTAAAGGCTGAAATAATAACGCTACAACTTCATTAGGGTTAGCGCATTATGTTCGCTACTGTCAGAGCAATATCGCAGATTTGTCCGTTTAGTGAGCCGAACTTGCTAGCATTTCTCGCTCATGCTCAAACACAGGACGATTTTGCCCACGCTCTTCAACATTGAGAATGTGAGGATCGGGCAAGTCAGAATTCACAAAATGGCTGAAACGCTTTAGCTTTTCAGAGTCTCCGAGCGTCGCTTTCCACTCACAGGCATAGGTGTCAACCTGATGAGTCATCTCTGCCTCTAGCTGGTCGCAGATGCTGAGAGAATCCTGAATGACGACTTGCTTTAGATACTCAATACCACCTTCTAATTTGTTAAGCCAGGTGGCGGTGCGCTCTAAGCAATTGGCGGTGCGGATATAGAACATAAGAAGGCGATCGCAATATTTAATCAGCGTCGCTT
>CASBQM010000790.1 GCA_949127645.1 Synechococcales cyanobacterium PMM_0036 | reverse complement strand
CCAATAACACGCGAGGAGATCGCCTTGGCTATAGATCAAACAAAGAATGACACAGCTGTCGGTCCAGATCGTGTGCCACTTATACAAATTAAACGTATATCGAGGAACGAGCTATGGTGCGCATACAACATTTGGCTTGGTTTGAGGCAGATCCCTGATCTGCTCAAGATAAATCGAACAGTGTTATTACCAAAAGGAAAGGATGGCCTGGACAACATCAAAAACTGGCGTCCAATCACCATAGCATCCGTGTTGATCCGTATATACAATAAGATATTGGCACGACGAATGCAATCCGTATTTCGCACTAATTCAAGGCAGACTGGCTTTAAACCAGTGAATGGTGTCGGTCAGAATGTGGCTCTCCTTCACAATCTATTGAGACACGCGCGAGCTAACAAAAGTAATTTGTTTGTGTGTCTACTAGATGTGAGCAAGGCATTTGATTCAGTACCTCACGAATCAATCAAACGTGCACTGATGAGGAATGGATGCCCATCAGAATTCAGTGATCTAATTGATAACCAATATGAGAACTCGTATACAGCATTATCGTATACGGATACAAGTTCACCTCTTATTGCATTAAAGAGGGGTGTAAAACAAGGCGATCCTATGTCATCAATCCTATTTAATCTCGTCATCGACGAACTCTTTGAGATTCTAGGAGATCGCTTTGGATATGAACTCAGTGGTGTGGGCAGTGTCAACGCTCGCGCCTTTGCAGACGACATCGCATTGATGTCGGGATCTGAAATTGGCATGCAGCAACTTCTTTCGGAAACGGAGGAGTTTTTGAGTGCTCGCGGTCTCGAACTCAATGTGCAGAAATGTATATCAATATGTCTTCGGAAAGCGGGTAAGGTGAAAAAGTCTCAAATTGCGGACTCATCCGTAAAGAATCCACCCATCTTTACGGTTCAAAATAAACCTATCCAATTGCTTGGAATTGATACGCTCTGTCGTTATCTAGGAGTTCAATTTACGCCTCTCGGAGCAGTCGATCCTAGAGTATCAGTGTCTGCACTCAAAGCAGCATTGGGATCTCTTGCTAAGGCACCGTTGAAACCGCAACAAAAAGTAGTGATGCTTCGTACATATCTCATTCCGAGATTCATTTTTGCATTTACGCATACGGAATGTTATCCGAAGTTAATGGGACAACAAGATCGTCTCATTAGACGGTGGCTTAAAGAGACACTTCGACTGCCCATATCTGTATGCAGTGAATTTTTCTATCTTCCTATTAAAGAAGGAGGCTTGGGTATTGGTAAACTCTATGACATAGTAGGACTTGCCAAGGTACGTCTTCATGGCTCATTCCATCGAGCTGGTGACGAATGTTTACGGTTTCTTGTGGAAACACAGGGATCTGCTATGTATTCGCGCTGGTGTAATGCTATGAAGCTTGGCAGCCGCCCATCAGTCGCTGAAATCAACACAAGGAATGTTCTCGCTATCGATGAAAGTCGAACTCGACTATCAGAAACTGTGCACGGCAGTGGAAGTGTGGTTTTTCGAGTTAGTCCTATAACTAATCAATGGTTATCTGGACAAACACGTATAATGAAAGGAGGTACATATATCAGAGCTATACAAATGCGTACCAATACAACACCGACTCGAGTTTCTACTTCTCGAGGACGAGACTCAGTAAAAACCTGTCGTCGCTGCGGTCTTGCGGACGAAACCCTAGTTCACATCTTACAAACATGTCCTTTAACACAAGGCATGCGATGCCGTAGGCATAATAATGTCTGTCGAAAAGTATCAGAAAAACTACGTTCAAAGGGATTCCAAGTGTTCTCTGAACAAGGTCTTCCGTCACCAGGCCTGCAGACTAATATCTCTCGGCCAGATTTAATCGCAACACGAGGTGATAAAGCCTATGTTCTAGACGTAACGTGTGTCTTTGAATCTAATTCCAATAGCCTACAAGACGCATACCGCCGGAAGGTAGATCGTTATAAACCCTTGGCAGAAACCATCAAGCAGAAGTATAAAATTCAAAATATAACATTTCATGGACTATGTGTAGGAAGTCGTGGTGCCTACGATCCAAAGCATCTATCAGTTTGGCATACTATTGGTTTTTCAGGCGCCGAATTGGGTATACTCGCAATAGGGGTAATAGAAGATTCTCTGAGGACGATTGCCTTGTTCAACAATGCAAACCGACTTCGCATCTGATATATGTTGATGGTTTGTAACTGAGCACGTGGTAATCAGTGATAAAAGAGGGTGAAAGACACGGTTGTGGTTGTGGTTTGTTGTCTGGTATGGGAACAACATCATGATGGCGTGATCGTCGATTATGCCGCCGGGGTTTTACTCAATGGCCTGAAAATAACATCTTCACAACAGCACAGTCAATGGTGACTTATTGAATGGTACTAAAACAACATCTTGATGGCGGCAATGTCGATCGTGGAAGGAACTGGTACACTTTCATCGTAAACAAGTGGCAACGACATAATTTTGATGATCTTAACGGACTGAATATATGCGACCACCGCTTTCCAATGAATCTATACACAATCTCCTTGTTTTTTTTTGCTGTTAGTAAAAAATTATTAATTACAAAATAATTAACTAATTGGT
>CASBQM010000789.1 GCA_949127645.1 Synechococcales cyanobacterium PMM_0036 | reverse complement strand
TTTCCAGACTGATGTGAACCGGCTGGGCAATCCGAATCTACAACGCCTTCAACGTCAGATGGTAGCGAACCGGATTGGCCAGACGCATGGCAACGGCCATTTGCAACAAGTTGTTGCCTTTGCTAGACAGAATGCACCTTACCAATCGAATAGTGGACCAATACCAGGAAAGGCCATTGTCCAACGCGCGCCGCAACCTGTAACAGAGGAGGCGGAGGAAATGGTAAGTGACGAGGCACTGACCAACCTATGGGGTGGTAACGGTGGGTTGACAACAGCCGCGCCAATTGACCCGCCCCCGCCACAAAATGGCCGTGGTGGGCATGTGCAGCGCAAACAAGATAAAGAAGAAGCAACCGCGGCTTTAGAATCTGCTGCGCCAGTTGAAACTCCGCCCGCCCCTTCGGCAAACGCCGTAGCTACTACAGTGGATAGTGTGCCACCAACAGTGATAGCATCAGATGAGGCAGGGCAGACGGAGCAAACGGCTTCAAGGGCACCTACACGTGACGCGGCTACCGCTCAATCGGTGACTGACGCAACGCAAACGCAACCTGAAAGCGCACCAGCGGCAGCAGCTAGCGGAACAGATAATGCGCGTAGCGATGAGGCGATTACGCAAGTGGCTCCGCTGAAACAAGCCGCAACAGGAGCTACCGATCCCGCCGTCACACCTGCGGTAGCCGACACCGTCAAAGCAGAGAAACAAACATCTGTTCAAAAGCAACAAAAATTGCGTAATAAGCAACAAAATACACAAAGTACAGCAAAATCACTTGTGGCAGCGGAAGCGTCTGAGCGATTAGTGTTGCAAGATCAAATTGGTAACGCAGCGGTGCAGCGCCTTTTGGCACAACATGCCAAGACAGAAGTCACATCACAAGAGCGACAATATAAACCGCCTGTAGCCATTCCCTCTACTATCCAGAAGCAGCCCATAGTAGAGGAAGCAGGTTTGCAAGCACAAGCTCAGGCACAATGGGTATCACACCCGAACATTCACCGTTATTTCGGTAACCAGCTAGCAACCTATCAGACATTGCTGCCACTTTATCAGGCTAGAGGGATCGTAAATCCTGCACATTATATTGTGGCTAACATTGTACAGGTAAGCTTTTTCGGACGGAATACGCCCGCTCATTGGGATATGGCCGGACCATTGACGGCCGCAGAGAATACGCTTAAAAAACAGAATATTACACCAGAAATCAACCGTTTTTGGTCATTCAAAGTTAGACCTACGAGCGACGGTACATTAAGCCAACACGCTGCGGGCCGGGCAGTCGATATTAATGCACTAGAGAATCCACATGTCAAGCATGCTATTGATATCGAAGTTATTGCCGCAGTTACAGGCGTTAATCTCGGTCAACACCAGGAAGCCGATGACTTACGTCAGGCGAGTGAGACTTTTCAGCAGGACTTTACACAGGAGTGGATTGATCAGCAGACACCCGAATTGCAGCGCCAGATTCGTAGGCGTCGGGCCGCATTGGATCAATACGCCGCGACCGGCTTTTTAAACCTGGAGCAATCGCTGATCGATGCCTTAGTTGCTGCAGATTTCAGTTGGGGCGGTGGCTGGAATGGTTCAAAAGATTTTATGCATTTTGAGCTCGGTTGGGAACCCGATTCATTGGTAACCGTGAGGTCGACGTCAAGTGTTTCAACGCCACAAAGAGGAAAGGAAGTAGAATGAATAAAATCTCAGCTAGGCAGAAGCAAGATGATAAAGCCCCTGTTTCCAAAGTCAAAAAAGCAGAGGCCGCAACCCATCCAGCCGTTCACACTCTGGAACAACCAACGCTCTCGACCCTCCAAACCCACCTCGGCAACGCCGCCGTCCAACGCCTGCTCGGCCAGTGTAGCGGCGATGGTGCGTTCGACTTAGACGGGGTCACCACCGCATCAACAGCGTCCGTGGCGATGTCAAGCAGTGCGTACGGACTTTTGCGGCGTGATTATGTGATCGAATCATAGTTATTCTAGAAATGTCGTTCTCGGTAGTAACTTTCAATGCATAAAAAACTATTAGCAGTTCAAGAGAAGAGAAAATCGCATAAAAACGCCAGAATGCCTGCAAAACCGACTGTCGCCACTGAGTCATCTGGCTTATTGGCGCTTCAAGCGCAAGTCGGCAACGCAGCGGTCCAGCGCACGTTGATGCAAGTGCAGCGTCAGCGTATTCAACGGGGTGATGATAAGCCGCTACCTTCTGCGATTGGCTATGTTGGGCTGAATCCAGAGGCGGGCAAAGAGGTGAAGGCACTAAAACGCGGTGCCCGCGATCAAGTCATTGTCTCGTTGGATGATCTGAAAGAACAAGCTGTCTTACAAAGCCAGGAAGGGAAGCTCGACTTTATTCAACATCGTCTTGGCCTAGACCCAGAGAAGCAAAAGGAAAAATTTGCCCTGGCGCTGGCGTGCTTGACGCAGTGTGGTTCAGCTTTCTGTGACCAAATGGCCGACATGCTGGAGATGTTTTGCAATGCCGAGAATGGGAAGTATCAGCTAGAGCGATTGGTGTTATCGGGCCATCATGCTGTGGGGAGTACAAAGATCTATGGCGATACAACTGATAAAAATGCACCCGGTTCACTCTTGTTAAATCGCGATCTACCCAATCTTGTGAAGGCTTTCCCAGATGCGGCCGCACAGGTAGAAGATATTATGTTTTCTGCCTGCAATACTAAAGAACAAGTGAACCTATGTACCAAACTCTTTCCAAATCTTAAAAGTGTCTGGGTATATGAAGGGTACTCGCCCAATGTCCAACAAGGGTCAGCGCAACATATTACGCAATGGGAACATAAGACACGCGGCGACCTTGTACCGCGCCGCCGCGACCGGATGGGCAATGCAGAGATTTGGACGAGCGAAAAAGGTTTTTTGGTTGATCCGGGGAAAACTAAAAAATCTTGAGCCAGCCTATCATTGTAACACATCCCACTCTGCTTCGGTCACTGGTTCGGTAGGGTCTTCATACTTGAGAAT
>CASBQM010000788.1 GCA_949127645.1 Synechococcales cyanobacterium PMM_0036 | reverse complement strand
CAACATAGGTCTTCCTTAAGCTCAGTAAGGCATGGATAAGGCTTGCACCTTCCTAGCCGATAAATTTTAAGTGGATGATTTTATAAAACCTTAGATAAACCCCTGAATCGATCGCCTGAAGAGCATAGGCTCAATTCATTTTCCAGCTCTGCTCATACATATTCTGCTCATACATACAAAGTTACTCTAGTCTCTCAGATTTTTAAATGCACTTAAGGATGGCTCCCGACAATTGGGCTAAGAACCCTAGCATTCCATACGAAACTGTCTTCCTACCTGCCAACACTCCGTTACGAGCCGATGCCATCTCACCATGACAGCAGTATCAACCCCAGCTTGCCCATCCGTTGCACTAAAGAGAGCTTGAGATGCAGCCAGCTCTTGTTCAGCTTGCCTAATTCGATCTAACAAATCTGCTTGCTGCTCTGCGCTCAAAAAATCAAGTCTGCTTGCTTCTAGTAGCGATCGCCCCTTATCAAACCAGTATTGAAAATCTTCTAAGAGAGGCTGCAGAACGGTCTTTAGCAGATCTGACTTAGATTGAAAACTTGAACCGGAATCTAACATTAGTATTTAAATCTACGGTTTGGCTACAGGTCTAAGCTTAACGTAATTTACGTTTCTTAATAAAAAGATTAGTTTGTTTTTCCGTAATTGTAAAACCGTATCGCTTTGAACTTGGCTGACTGACAAATCTTTGCCCTCTCATCCCCCAATCGCCTCCTACGCGAGGAGAAGGGGAGCCAGAAAAGTTCTTGGGCTTAAAGCCCATCTCTCACGCTGGGAGAGGCGTTGGGGTGAGAGCAGTTTAATTTTGTCAGTCAATTAGCCCTTCGAACGCAGGCTTTGAGACACATGATGCTTCAGAACACATAATGCTTCAGAACACATGATGCTTCAGGAACTCGCTTTCTGCCCTTGAGGTTCTGATTTAGGCTATGGATCGATAAGATAGAGGCTAGATAGCTAAATGCCTGGTAATTCGCTTAAACTCTAGTTCGCCTAAGCTCGCTTAAACCCCGTCATTAGTAAAGTCCATGTCTAATTCAGAACAGCCCGATAAAATTCATCTGCCCCGAACCAGTGAGTCTGAACCCATCAAAAAGATTCGCCACACCACTTCGCACGTGATGGCAATGGCGGTGCAGAAACTGTTTCCTAAAGCGCAGGTGACGATCGGGCCCTGGATTGAGAATGGTTTCTATTATGACTTTGATAGTCCTGAGCCTTTTACCGAGAAGGATCTGAAGGCGATTAAAAAAGAGATGATACGGATCATTAACCGTAAGCTGCCCGTCACTCGTGAGGAGGTCAGCCGCGAAGAGGCAACACGGCGAATTGAGGCGATCGCCGAACCTTACAAGCTAGAAATCCTTAGCGACATTAAAACAGAGCCAATCACGATCTATCATGTGGGCGACCAATGGTGGGATCTCTGCGCCGGACCTCACGTAGACAATACGGCTGAGCTAAACCCAGAGGCGATCGAGCTAGAGAGCGTTGCGGGAGCCTACTGGCGTGGTGATGAAACCAAGGCGCAGCTTCAGCGCATCTACGGCACTGCCTGGGAAACGCCAGAGCAGTTGGCGGAATACAAGCGCCGCAAGGAAGAGGCGTTGCGGCGGGATCATCGCAAGCTGGGTAAAGAATTGGGGCTATTTATCTTTGCTGATCCGGTGGGACCTGGATTGCCACTCTGGACACCGAAGGGAACGGTACTGCGATCGATTCTCGAAGACTTCCTCAAGCAGGAGCAAATCAAGCGGGGATACCTGCCTGTGGTCACGCCCCATATTTCTCGGGTCGATTTGTTCAAAATTTCTGGGCACTGGCAGAAATATAAGGAAGATATGTTTCCGATGATGGCGGAATCTGAAGAAGACAAAGCTAACGAAATCGGCTTTGTCATGAAGCCAATGAACTGCCCATTTCATATTCAGATCTACAAGAGCGAACTGCGCTCTTACCGGGAGCTGCCGATGCGGCTAGCGGAATTTGGCACGGTCTATCGCTATGAGCAGTCGGGCGAATTGGGAGGCTTGACTCGGGTGCGCGGCTTTACGGTCGATGACTCTCACCTGTTTGTCACGCCCGAACAGCTTGATGCAGAATTCCTTAGCGTCGTAGATCTGACTCTAACGGTGTTTAAAAGCTTGCAGCTTAAAAACTTCCGGGTGCGCCTCAGCTTCCGCGACCCGACCTCCGATAAATACATTGGCTCAGATGAAACCTGGGATAAGGCGGAAGGCGCAATTCGTCGAGCGGTCGAAACGCTGGGCATGAATTACTTTGAGGGCATTGGCGAAGCGGCGTTTTATGGCCCCAAACTCGACTTCATCTTTCAAGATGCGCTCGATCGTGAATGGCAGCTCGGCACTGTTCAGGTGGATTACAACCTGCCAGAGCGATTTGAGCTGGAGTACGTCGCCGAAGACGGGACGCGCAAACGTCCGGTCATGATTCACCGTGCGCCCTTTGGCTCTCTCGATCGCCTGATCGGTATCTTGATTGAGGAATACGCTGGAGACTTTCCCCTGTGGCTGTCTCCCATTCAAATTCGGCTATTGCCCGTTACCGAAGAGCAGATGGCATTTACTCAGCAGGTGGCGACTCAAATGCGTTTGGTGGGCATCCGGGTCGAAGT
>CASBQM010000787.1 GCA_949127645.1 Synechococcales cyanobacterium PMM_0036 | reverse complement strand
CTACAGTGGCAACACGCTACCCGAATCTTTTGCTTCTACAGCCCCAATTTCTATAGCTTCATCTCGTGCATCTTTGCCTAAAACTCAAACCCTGCGCGAGATTTTAACCCAAGCCCAACCTGTCGAACAAGTCGAGCAAAAGCCTGTTAATATTTTGCTGGTGGGACGCACCGGAGCCGGGAAGAGCAGCCTAATCAATACATTATTTCGAGCCGATCGAGCCGCTGTTGATATGCTACCCAGCACCGATCAAATTCAGAGCTACCAATGGCAGACTGAAGGCGAAACCCTGACGCTCTGGGATACACCGGGATATGAACAGGCAAACCGCGAAGATTTTCGAGATCTGGTGCTGGATTACGCCACGACTGCGGATCTGCTGCTGCTAGTGACACCTGCTCTTGACCCAGCGCTACAAATGGATGCCGATTTTCTCAAAGACCTGAAGGCGGAAGTAGAAGATTTGCCAACCCTTGCCATTGTTACCCAGGTCGATCGCTTGCGCCCTATCCGCGATTGGGAGCCGCCCTACGACTGGCAGTGGGGCGATCGTCCTAAAGAAAAAGCTATTCGAGAGGCAACTAAATACCGCGCTCAGATGTTGGGCGAGTTTTGCGATCGGGTCTTGCCGATGGTGGCGGGTGGCGATAGGCGAACTGCCTGGGGCACCGATACTTTATCCATAGCGCTTTTAGAAACGATCGCCCCTGCCAAGCAGCTCCGTCTAGCGCGATTTTTGCGTAATTTGGAAGCCCGTACCGTTGCTGCCGCTCAAATCATCGATCGCTACACCTTCCAAATGACCACTACTCAGGGACTCACAACCCTCCTGAAAAGCCCTGTGCTTCAGTTTATTTCAACCCTCTCGACCGGATCTCCCGCCCTCGCCTACTTGCTAGCCGAACAAATACCCGTGGAGCAACTGCCGATCGTCGTCGGTAAACTCCAGATGGCATATGATTTGTTCGCGCTGTTGAATACAGAAGATCACGCAATTAGCTTTGATTTGCGATCGCTTTGGTCACTGCTTATAGACAACTCTGACTCACACTCTAGTTCGCCTGAGCAGAATGCTTTTGCATTCGGTTATGCTTTAGTGGAATACTGGACTCAAAACTTAACCATGGAACAGCTTAGAGAACGATTTGAATACCATCTCAAGCAAACCTAAGCCTCAAGCATGATCTAAGATTTAAACAGACTAAGCTGCCTAATTTCACAATATCTACCTAAAGACAAATCGCTGTTGCAACTTTGGGATTACCTCTAACGACAGAATGTGTTGGTAGCGTTAGGAGGCGATTTAGACTGAGGAGACGCCGGTGAACATATACATTCTAGACCTGCTGGTGATTGGCATCCTGCTGTTCACAGTAACGTTAGGATCAGGCTGGATTACACGATCGCCATTCTCTTTTGCTTTCATCTACCTGATCGCCGGAATTATCCTTAGCCCTTACGGATTTAACCTGATTCAGATCAGACCGGGTGCCGGATTTCTGGAGAAAGTTGCCGAAATTGTGGTGCTAATTTCTCTGTTTAGCTGTGGCTTAAAGATGAACCGTCCCCTAAATTTCCGTGCCTGGGGTTCCACAGTACGGTTGATTGGTCTTCTGATGCCCATTTCTATTTTCGCAGTAGCAGCTTTAGGACATTGGGTATTGAAACTTTCCTGGGGAGAAGCCATTTTATTGGGCGCAATTTTGGCTCCGACAGACCCTGTTTTAGCCTCAGAAAGTCAGCTCAATCATCCTGACGATCAAGATGGGCTGCGGTTTGGTCTCACCTCTGAAGGAGGACTCAACGATGCGCTGGCATTTCCCTTCGTTTATTTTGGGTTGCACTGGTTAGAAAACGACAATTGGCAGGACTGGTTTGGGCAATGGGTGGCGATCGATCTAATTTGGGCGATCGCGTCAGGCATTGGTATGGGGATTCTTATCGCTAGAGGTGCTGTCTGGGTTGATCAGTACGTTCAAAAGCGTCGCCCTGTGAATGAAGCGATGGAAGACTTTGTGGCGCTGAGCGTTATTCTAGTCACCTACGCCATGACCGAACTGGTGAATGGGTACGGATTTCTAGCAGTTTTTGTGGCGGGTATTGCAACTCAGCACTTCTACCGCAATAGTGAGAAGCGGCTAGCTCAGCTCGAGTTTATTGAGCAATTTGAAAAATTAGCTGAGCTAGGCACAATTTTGCTGCTAGGCTCACTGCTCCGCTTTGAGCCAATGCTGCGCTTTGCAGCTCCCACACTGCTAGTAGGAGGACTATTACTATTCGTGATTCGTCCGATCGGTGCGTGGATTAGCACGATCGGCGCAAGCTACGAACCCGCTAGACGCTGGCTGTTCGGCTGGTTTGGCATTCGTGGCGTAGGTTCGCTATACTATTTATTCTATGCTATGGGCGGAGGGCTTCAAGGCGATGTGGCAGAAATGATTGCCTGGATTACGCTAGGAACCGTTGTTCTTTCAATTGTCATTCACGGCAACAGCGCAACGCCTGTGATGCAATGGTATGAGCGGCGGATTGAGAAGCAGCGCGATCGCCTCAAGCAAGCGCTAGCGGAAGAATAGTCCATAGCGGATAACCGAACAGGTTTCCAGCACCTTACTTCTATTCCTGGAGCAGCTTCTATGTTCCAGGTCTTTGATTGTTTTCGCAATATTGCCCAAATCATTGCTGATTTCCCTTCTATATTTACATCCCAACACTTTACAATTGGCAATGTTGCCGTGAGAGTGGAGAAGGATTCCCTAAGCCTTTTGGGGTTTTGAAATCCAGCCTGCATGGGTTGCAGAAGCAACGCTAACTGCCTTCAGGTAGCGTTTGCAGGAGGTCACCAACGGTTACATTTAATCTAGAGAGCAACTATGAAAGACCTGACTCGTTATCGAAACATCGGCATCTTCGCCCACGTGGATGCAGGTAAGACGACCACAACTGAAAGAATTCTGAAACTTACCGGAAAGATCCACAAGATTGGTGAGGTGCATGAAGGTGCGGCAACGACGGACTTCATGGAGCAAGAGCAAGAGCGGGGGATCACCATCCAGTCGGCTGCGACTACCTGTTTCTGGAACGAGCATCAGCTCAACATTATTGACACTCCGGGTCACGTTGATTTCACCATTGAGGTTTATCGTTCCCTTAAAGTGCTAGATGGCGGTATCGGCGTGTTCTGTGGTTCAGGCGGCGTAGAGCCACAGTCTGAAACCAACTGGCGCTATGCCAACGATTCCAAAGTAGCGCGCATTATCTACGTCAACAAGCTCGATCGCACGGGTGCAGATTTCTACCGCGTGGTCAGGCAGGTTGATCAGGTGCTTGCAGCCAAGCCTATGGTGATGGTGTTGCCGATCGGCGTTGAGGAAAAATTTACGGGCGCGGTTGACCTGCTAACTCGCAAAGCCTGGATCTGGGATGACTCAGGCGACCCGATGGGCTATGAGATCACAGACGTGCCTGCCGATATGGCTGATCAGGTTGAGAAGTATCGAGAGCAGCTTGTCGAGCTGGCAGTTGAGCAAGACGACGCACTGATGGAGAAATACTTGGAAGGCGAAGAGCCAAGTATTGAGGACCTGAAGCGATGCATTCGCAAAGGTACGCGCGATCTTGCGTTTTTCCCCACCTACTGCGGCTCGTCCTTCAAAAATAAATGCGTGCAGTTGGTGCTGGATGCCGTCGTGGACTACCTGCCCAACCCCATGGAGGTTGAGCCTCAGCCTGAAGTAGACCTAGAAGGTAATGAGACAGGTGCATTTGCCATCGTTGATCCAGAGAAGCCTTTGCGGGCACTGGCGTTCAAGATTATGGACGATCGCTTTGGAGCGCTAACCTTTACGCGTCTCTACTCCGGCAAATTGTCTAAGGGCGACACCATTCTCAATACCTTTACGGGTAAGACCGAGCGGATCAGCCGTTTGGTGGAGATGCACGCGAACTCTCGTGAGGAGATCGACTCAGCTCAGGCGGGCGATATTATTGCGATCGTTGGCATGAAGAATGTCCGCACCGGACATACTCTCTGCGATCCCAAGCACCCAGCCACGCTAGAGCCGATGGTCTTCCCTGATCCCGTGATTTCCATCTCGGTTAGACCGAAGGTAAAAGGGGGCGAGGAAAAAATGGGCGCGGCGCTAACCAAGATGGTGCAGGAAGATCCGTCTTTCCACATGGTGACGGATGAGGAAAGCGGCGAAACCATTCTTAAGGGCATGGGCGAACTTCACCTGGATATTAAGGTAGACATTCTTAAGCGAACTCACGGAGTCGAAGTCGAAGTGGGCGAACCTCAAGTTGCCTACCGCGAGTCGATTACGAAGCGGCTGGAAGATGGCTATGTGCATAAGAAGCAGTCGGGTGGATCGGGTCAATATGCCAAGATCAACTACATTATTGAACCTGGTGAAGTCGGCAGCGGCTTTGTGTTTGAGTCTAAGGTGACAGGGGGCAGCGTACCTAGAGAATACTGGCCAGCCGTTCAGAAAGGCTTTGAGAGCTGCATCGACAAAGGCGTGTTGGCGGGTTTCCCCTGCATGGACTTGAAGTTTATCCTGACAGAAGGAGGCTTCCACCCGGTAGACTCATCGGCGATCGCCTTTGAAATTGCCGCCAAAGCGGCATACCGTCAATCGCTTCCCAAGGCAGGACCTCAGCTTCTTGAGCCAATTATGGCGGTCGATGTTTTCACTCCAGATAGTTACATGGGCGATGTCATTGGCGACTTGAACCGTCGTCGCGGCATGATGAAGTCTCAGGAAACCGGGCAGACAGGCGCACGTATCAAGGCAGATGTGCCATTGAGCGAGATGTTTGGCTACATTGGCGACCTGCGTACCATGACTTCTGGACGGGGACAGTTCTCGATGTCGTTCTCACACTACTCACCCTGCCCTAGCAATATTGCAACGGAGGTGATTGAGGAAGCAAAAGCCCGTCAGGCTGCTTCGTAGTCGTGGCTAAGGTCACATAGCACTAAAGCTTCCTGATTGGCTGTCGCCGATTGGGAAGCTTTGTCACTTGTAGGTTTTATAATTCAAAGTCTAAAATCTAGAACGGCACTAGCGGCTATGGAGTTCAATTCTCTACCCACAGAAGTGATTCTGAGCGATCGATCTACTCTAGGTCATTTCTATCTAATCTGGAGTCCTCAGCCTGGAGCTTACCTAGAAGTCGAAGGGCAAAGTTATCTAGTGCTAGAACGGAGGCATCGCTACAAACTGAAAGCCGGACATTATCACCTGCACCAGATTGCGCTTTATGTTCAAAAGCTTAATGCCCCTACAGAGAGCAGCTTATTGAACGGTCGCTGGGTGGTGGGTGACATCTCCTGTAGGTACAATGCTCACTCTGAGCTGCTTCGCTGTACCGTCAATCCGAGTGGACCCTGCGATCGCTGCCCCGATTATCAGCCGTTGTCTTCATCTAGCTATTAGACGAACCATTAAGCTGGCGAATAAACTGGGCGTTTCTGAACACTAGTATGAATTGCCCTCATCCCCAGCCCTTCTCCCTAGGGAGAAGGGAGCTAGAACTCTTATTTCCTCTCCCTAGGGAGAGGGCTAGGGTGTAGCTTGCTTCCCAAAGGGTGGGCGGTTTGGCAATTCATACCTAGATTCAGTAACGCTAAACTGCTAAATACGATTCTGATAATTTGCTTTGCAGGTAGACAAAATGCGTTGGTCGTTGCTGCTTAGGTTTTCCAACTGGTGAAATCCTTCTAAGGTGACAGGAGGGACAATAGCCTCACTGCCTGCCATAGCGATCGGCTCATCAGATTTTAATGCGACAGCGTAAGGATGCGGACTTTGCGCATAGCTGTCTACCACTGTCAGCGCCATGCGATCGGCTTCCACGCTGCCATAGAAACAATCAAAGGAAGAACGAGGCATATAAAATGCGCCCAGCAGCTTACCTTGCTTCACTTCAAACACCATGTACGCCGAGCCTAGCTGCTCAGCGGTCTCTGCTTGTCCATAAAGGTAGGTGCCATCCGCAAGAGCCTGGGGACTGAGGGAGGCTGGCTTGGCTTGAGATGCCACATCAGCATTAGCAGGAAAAGCACTGAGTCCGGCGATCGCTAGCCCTGCACCCAAGACCAAACCAGTCGCAGATTGTTTGACTAACCCTGTTAAAGCGTGCCACGTTCTTGAAGCGTTGATAGATGAATGAAGCACCGCAGTTTCCTCCGTGGGTATCAGAAACAACTAAAGCAAAAAACGATTGAAGCAAGTGAATAGTTTCACTCTACTGGGGAGACTGTATCCCCCATCACATTTGCTTAAAAGAATTCACAAAGATCGTTACATACTGTTTCAATTGATGAAGCTTCTTCAATTGATGGAACTTCGGTTGATGGAACTTCGGCTGATGAAACTTCAACCAATGAAACATAGCTCGTGAAGACAAGTTAATTCAATCTTTCCCTTATCGATTGGTAACTACATCAAATGCTGATGAGATTCCAGAAAATGACTTAGCTCTCTTCAAATAACTTGAACTCTTCTGCAAGGTTAACGCTCTGGAGTAAAGCGCTGGAGTGAGGCGCTGGAGTGAAGAGATAGATGCGCCCGGTGAATTCTGACAAACTTAGACAAACCTGTGATGGTTGAAATCACCTTACGCCAGATTAGCTTTACTTTACCTCTACCCTCAGTCTGAATCGATCGGGTGACATCTCCTCTGGTTGACCGAAAAAACTTGTATGACAAAGATTTATTCGCCACCAACCAAGATACTTTCCTCAGGCGATCTCTCTCCAGAGGTGCTATTCAACCTAGCTTTTTCTGCATAGTCTGTTACTACTGCTGGATGTAAAGTCCGGTCGTCTTGCTTGCTACATCCTGACGCAGTTTTCTACTCTATAATGCCCAGCATAATGTCCGGCAACGATGCTCAGTGATACCCAAGATTTACTAAAGTGCTGATCTGGGGTCGATTGAGGAATGATTTAGCAATTTAGGGCGGATTCTCTAGAGTCACCCTAGGCAAAGATTTTCATATGTGAACCGAAAAGCTAATCAGAAAACCCGCGTAGGCATTAGGAAATTATGGTTGCAACTTCCGGAAAACTAACCATTGCCCCATCCATCAGTGCGTTTGGTACTGCACGAGCTACGGTTGAAGGATCTCCCCTGAGCGCTGAAGAACTTCGCAAAATGCACGCTTTTTGGCGTGCCTGCAATTATTTAGCAGTTGGGATGATCTATCTATGGGATAACCCTCTGCTGACTGAACCTCTGAAGCTTGAACATATTAAGCCTCGCCTGTTAGGTCATTGGGGTTCTAGCCCTGGAATGAGCTTCGTCTGGACCCACTTGAATCGCGTCATCAAGAAGCAGGATCTTGACATGATTTTCTTGGCAGGTCCAGGGCACGGTGCGCCTGGAATTCTAGCTCCCTGCTATCTTGAGGGTACCTACTCTGAGACCTACCCTGACAAGAGTGAAGATGCAGAAGGACTGAGGAAGTTCTTCAAGCAGTTTTCTTTTCCGGGTGGCATTGGTAGTCACTGTACGCCCGAAACCCCAGGCTCAATTCACGAGGGCGGTGAGTTGGGCTACAGCCTTTCCCATG
>CASBQM010000786.1 GCA_949127645.1 Synechococcales cyanobacterium PMM_0036 | reverse complement strand
TGCAAAGGTTTGATCACGCGAGACATGGGACGCGATCGAATCGAGGCATCTCCCGTCACCGTAAAAAAGCGATCGGGCTGTGAGGCGAGTAGCCCTAGCATTAGCCGGGTGGTCGTTCCGGAATTCCCCGTATCCAGGACATTCAGAGGCTCCTGAAGCTGCCCTAAGCCAATGCCCTGCACTGTGACTTGCTCTGAATTCAGCGGCGAAATCTCGGCTCCCATGGCTCGAAAACAGTTTGCCGTGCTGTGGGGATCTTCTCCTAGAAGCAAACCTTGAATGCGCGTCTCGCCCTGCGCGATCGCCCCCAGCATCAGCGCCCGATGGGAAATCGATTTATCTCCAGGAATTTTGATTGATCCCCGCAAAGCTAATCCAGCTTGAGGCGGCTCAATTGTGAGGGAATGGTGAATTTCAGCAGAATTCAGGGTGATAATGGGGCTTTGCATTGGGATAAACTGGCTAGGGAGCTTCAAACCGATCGCACTGAGCCGATCGCTAAGTCAAAATTACTCAATCGATTCAACACTTAACGATTCAATACTTAACCAAGCGTGGCGCTAGCCATCCTACCGTTTTTCTGTGCTTACTCAACATCACAAATCTGTTTGCCTATCCTTCTCATCTTTTGATCTGCCAATCGGGTCAACTTTAGAAACCAGCGCCACTCTTTATCAAAAAGATGTCGATCGCTTTCATATCCTGCTCACTGAGCCTTTAGTCGAAGATCCTCAGCCGTCAGCCCAGCAAATCGCAGCTTGGGAAACGGCACTCACATGCAGTCCTGCCACCCCACGCTTGCTCTGGCTAGAAATTTCGCCCTATCGCGTCACCATGACCATGCAGGGTAATGGCAAGTTTAGCTATCGGCACTTCTGGGAGCAGGGTGTGTATGGGGTAAGCCGATACTGGCTTCAGACCGAGACACCTCAGGCGGGGGTAATGGCTAGCAGCGAACAAATTCGGCTGCGAAACTATACTCGTAGCCTGACTTTGCGACAAAGTAGGTTGCCAGAACATTTACCAGAGCATCTGCGAGTTGAATATGAGTTGTGGTCAGACAAGGTGCAAATTGGTCAGTATGTGATGAATTTAGAAATTCGGCACTAGCTCGGTAGGGAAATTTTAGATTGAATCTAAAATCTAAAATCTAAAATTACGAGATTAGGCTGTTCCGAAACACAGGTAGCGTAAAGTGAAAGTTGCTGCCTTGATTGGGCTGCGAATCTACCCAGATTTGCCCATAGTGCGCCTGCACAACCCGCCGACAGAGCGCTAGCCCAATTCCATAGCCATCTTTCGCTTCATCCCGCTTTAGCCGAAAGCGATCTTCAAAAATACGCTGCTGATTCTCTAGCGGAATGCCAGGCCCGTTATCGCAAATGCTGACCTGCACTTTTTGGGTTGTGCGATGCAGCGTGGCGACCTGGATCACACCGTTTTCTGGCGTGTATTTGATGGCATTATCCAACAGATTGATGATGACCTGCTGAACACGCTCCGGATCGGCATAAACCTTGGGTAAATCGGACGGTAGATCTGTGCAGATCTGCTGAGATTTAACCTGAAACTGACTTTGTAGACGATCGACAATTTCAGCACAGAGGCTCACCAGATCCAGCTCTTGGGGATGAATCCGGATCTCGGCACTGCGTTCTTTAGCCGCCTGAAGGATGTCGGTAATCATCCGATCGATCGCCTTGGTTTGCGTCCGGGCATGGCGCAAGAGTTGCGTGATTAGTTTGGGATTGAGCCGCGATTGCACCTCCTCATTAGTCGTAGTGTTGCCCATCTCTAGAGTTTCTAGCGCCATTGATACGGCGGTTAAGGGATTGCGGAGATCATGAGCCAACATCGCCATCAGGTTGTCTTTGAACTGGAGCTGAGCCAGCATCGCCTCTTTTTCTTTTCGTAGTCGAAATATTTCATCCGATAGCTGAATTAGCTCTGCGGTACGCCTGACTGACTGAATCTGCTCGTTGGCAGAAGCTAGTTTGGCGGCTTCTGGATCACGATCGACCTTATTGAGATATTCTTCGATCGATCGCTGCCACCGAGGTAGCCAGTTTTCCAGTTGGGCAACCAAATTGCTGCCAGCTAAGGTCTGTCGAGGCACAGGATGAACTTTGATCAGGGAAGGCGTTGCCACCAGCCGAAACTGCTCTGCCAGATGAGGCTGCTCAGTCACATCTACGATCTGAAGCGCATGCCCATACTCAGGGCTAAGCTCTTTCAAACAATTGCGAATCTGCCGAATTCTCTCATTTGAGCTGGGGCGTTTGTCAACAAACAGCACTAGCTGAAGGGGAGTCTCGGTTGCCAAGATCTGGTTTTGTGATGCCTCCATGTGAAGTGGGTTCATGAATTGCGGGATAAACGCTAGAGCTGTGGCATTGAATGGCTAGATTTCTTAATTATTTTGACAGATTTATTAGTAGATTAGCGTGTTTTGACTCTGAACACCGCCAGATGGAGTGCAAAGCAAAAATTTCTCTTTCCACAATGTGCAACTTGATCTGAGGGCTTGTAGGGTGGGTATCTCGTCCGTTTAGATTGGGCGGGCAAGATTCCACTCCACCGTAAATGAGGGGTTTAATGGTGAAAGTTGCACATCGCGTACTTATACAACTTTCTATAAAGAGAATGCGAGAGCGTACCCGATGAATAGAATAAGCTATGTAAAGCGATCGGGGTAAAGCGATCGGGCGTTATTCAGCAGAGAGGGGCAAGGGGCAATGAAAATTCTGGCAATGGCTTGGGAATTTCCACCGCGAATTGTGGGTGGAATTGCGCGCCATGTTTCAGAGCTTTACCCCGAAATGGTCAAACTTGGGCATGAGATTCACCTGTTGACCGTGGAGTTTGGTCAGGCTCCCCACTACGAAGTGGTAGATGGAGTGCATATTCATCGCGTTGCCGTCACGGGAGGAGACGAGTTTTTTCCCTGGGTTGTCAACATGAACGAGAGCATGGGGCGGCACGGCGGCAAGATGTTGGCTGAGGAAGGGGCGTTTGATGTCATTCATGCTCATGATTGGCTGGTTGCCGATGCGGCGATCGCCCTTAAGCACTTGTTCAAGATTCCGCTGATTGCCACTATTCATGCCACTGAGCATGGTCGCTATAACGGGGTTCATAGCCAAACCAATCAATACATTGACGAGAGAGAAACCCATCTTGTGATTGAGGCATGGCGGGTAATTGTTTGCACCAACTATATGCGCTTAGAAGTCGAGCGCGCCCTCTCCTGCCCCTGGGACAAGATTGACGTGGTATATAACGGCATCTGTTTAGAGAAAAAGCAGCCCCGCCAGGAATTTGATCATTGGCGGTTGCGCCGTCGATTTGCCGCCGATCAGGAAAAAATTGTCTACTACGTCGGTCGCCTCACCTACGAGAAAGGTGTAGATTTGCTGCTGTGTGCCGCTCCGAAGGTACTGTGGGAAATGCAGGGCATGGCAAAGTTCGTGATTATCGGCGGCGGCAATGCTGATGGGATAAAGCGACTTGCCTGGAATTTGGGTATCTGGCACAAGTGCTATTTCACGGGCTTTATGTCTGAGGAAGACCTGAATCAGTTTCGTGGTGTCGCCAACTGCTCGGTGTTTCCCAGCCTCTATGAGCCGTTTGGCATTGTGGCGCTAGAGAGCTTCGCGGCTCGGGTTCCTGTCGTGGTGTCTGACACAGGCGGTCTGCCAGAAGTCGTGCGCCATGCCAAGACAGGGATTGTCACCCGCACGGGTAGCGCTGACTCGATCGCCTGGGGCATTCTAGAAATCCTCAAAAACCCAGAGTATGCCAAGTCTTTGACTGACAATGCTTTTGATGACCTCGATCGCCGTTTTAACTGGGCGAAATTGGCGCAGCAAACTGAGGCTGTATATGGGCGGGTGCTGCATGAGCGAGCAACCGTAGAGTGGTAAATGCTGCCTACCGATCTACTCATTTCTCGTCAGAACGGAGAGGAAATTGCGCCAAAGCGACTGCCGATCGATAAAGCCAATGGAGCGATCGCCACTGAGCTAATTGCGCTTTTTCAGGGCTGTCAGGGCAAGACGCAGGGAGAACTCGATCGTCAGCTTTTGGAGCTAGAGGGCGAGGAAACTAATTACCGCATCAAGCGCGGGTTGGCACATTTACTGAAAAGCGAATCCTTCAGCACCTTTGAAATTGTGAGTCCGTTGGAGCCGATCGCCCTACGGCAAAGGGTGTTTGCTCTCTCGTCTGAGGCGGCACCGATACCCCAAACTGCGGCAATCACCTTAGGCCAATTGGCAGGTCAGCTCAGCGAAGAGTTGGGGCATGAGGTATTGCCCACGCAAATTCAGAGCGGGCTATATGCCGACCTGATGGAAAATCGCATTCTGACGCAGTTTGAGCCGCCCACCCCAGAGGCTCTGCTGCATCGCTACAACCTGTCGCAGGTGCAGGGCATTTTCTATAAAGCCAGCCAGATCAAAATCACGGCGCATCGCAATGATCCGGGCGAGTATAAGCTGCTGTTTCGCTACCTGAAGCTGTTTGGGCTGATGACCTACATTGAGGGCGATGCCGATCACGGATTTACGATCGCCATTGACGGCCCCACTAGCTTGTTCAAACCCAGCACCCGCTATGGATTGGACATTGCCAAACTGATCCCGGCATTATTGCACGTGACCAAATGGAGTTTAGCAGCAGAGCTACACCTCAAAGATCCCTACACCAAAGCTGAGAAAATGCGGCGTTTTACCCTGGACAGCGGCTGCAAGTTGGTGAGCCACTACCCGCCCGGAAAGCCCTATGACAGTATGCTGGAATCTGCATTTAGCGATCGCTGGGCGGCTCTTAACACTGAGTGGATTCTAGAGCGCGAAGTCGATTTACTGCCGATTCCGGGAAGCGTCATGATCCCCGATTTTCGATTGGTGCATCCTGACGGGCGATCGTTTTTGCTAGAAATCGTGGGCTATTGGCGACCGGAGTATCTACGTAAGAAATTCTCACAGGTACGCCAATCGGGTTGCGATAATCTGATTTTAGCCATCTCAGAACGCCTTAATTTGGAAAAAGCAGGCGTAAAGGTTGCCGATACTCCGGCTCGCATGATTTGGTTCAAAGACAAGCTGTCACCCAAAGCAGTTCTCGCCGTTTTAGAGGACGGGAATTAGAGTTTCGCGATACTTCTTGGCTAAGCGCTCGAACTTTGATCGAGCAGATTGACCTACACAGACTTATTTCCTCGGAGCAGTTAGGGTCTTGGCAGTCAGAGTCTTGCGGAAAATGATCTTGTCATCACCTACCCTGTAGAACTCGCGGATTCGAGCTTCCTCGTCGTAACCGCTCTTGCGATAGAATGCCCGAACGTACTCGAAGCTCTCCAGTCCCGACGTTTCTACAAGCAACACACGTTCACCGCGCTCCGTCAACATCTGTTCGACTTGGGCTAGCATGGCTGCACCGCGTCCTTGCCTTTGATGGTCGGGGTGGACGGCGAGCAGATATAAATTCCATGTCCCCTCGGTCATTGGCTCTGGTGCAACGTATGCGACCCCCACCGAACCATCATCATCGTCGGTGAGCCAGAAGCCTTGGCTTTCAGTTCCGCTGCCAAAGTACTCGGATAGCATTTGGGCAAGTATGTCAGTCTCGTGCGGCTGGAACAAACCTGTCGCTTCAGCCAAAGCAATTAGTGCGGGCATATCTTCAAGTAAGGTAGGTCGAATCATAAAAAATTCCGTATGCGTGCAGAAGAAAGAAATATCACAACAGTTGTCATGCTGACTGAAAACATAACAATTGTTGTGATAAAATGTCAAGGCAATGATTTCATGTTGCTGTAAACCCAGGAGCGCTATGAGTTATGACGATCGCCGTATTGAAGTCGCCAAAGCAGCCTGGCAGGTGATTGTCCGCGAAGGATTGGATCGCACCAGTATGCGGGCGATCGCACAAGAACTGGGTTCCTCGACCGGGGTAGTCACCCACTACTTTCGCGATAAAGAAGAACTCACTCTGTTTGCTCTAGAGCAAGTGTTTGAAAACGTCGTAGAGGGCATGAAAGCCTGTGCCGAGGGGCGGCAGGGCATTGACAGACTAGAGCAGATGATTTTTGCAGCTCTACCTTTGGAGGCAACGGACAGAGCTGATTGGAAAGTTTGGGCGGCGTTTTTGGGCTATTCGATCGGGCGCGAATACTTGGTTCAGGAGCATCGCAAGCGCTACGACTTCTTGCGCCAGATTATTTGTCAAGAGTTAGCTGATTTACAAGCAGCCAATCTGATTCAAGTCGATCTTGATCTAACCCTTGAAGCCAATGCGCTCATTGCCCTAGTAGATGGGATTGGTTCTAGTATTGTCATCTGTCCTGAGCAGTTCTCGGCAGATCAGCAGCAATATCTCGTGCGGCGACATATCAATGCTTTGCTAACCTAATCTTGGCTTCGTTAACGCGATCTTGGCTCTATGAACAATCGGTGAGTCAGCTTCTAATTTGCGATCTCTTTAACTAATTTCTTTAACTTGCAATTTCTTTAACTTGCAATTTCTTTAATGTGTAATTTCTTTAATTTGCGATTTTATGGAGCCTGGTTGATCTTTCCAGCAAACCTGCTAGACTAAACGTAGTCGTTACGAGTTTATATAAAACTATGGCAACCCCAACGGTAGAAAATCTCGTCATCATTGGCTCTGGGCCAGCGGGCTACACGGCTGCTATTTATGCAGGGCGGGCAAACCTGAAGCCACTCGTATTTGAGGGATTTCAGGCTGGAGGGCTACCCGGTGGGCAGTTGATGACGACCACAGAAGTTGAAAACTTTCCAGGCTTCCCAGACGGCATCATGGGGCC
>CASBQM010000785.1 GCA_949127645.1 Synechococcales cyanobacterium PMM_0036 | reverse complement strand
GGTTTGATAGATCGATCGGCGAGGCGGCTTAGCGCCATTGCCTTTTGGTGAAGCTTTGCGTTTTCGACGAGGCGTTTCAGTACGCTTTTCCAAAATTGTGAACTCAGAAGACTTGGAATCGGCAGTTTTGGAATTAGCCTTGGTATTAAGGTCGTTGGTATTACGGTCATTGCCATTGCGGTCATTCGACGAATGCCCAGTAGCCTTATTCAATTTATCCTGTCTGCTAGACATGGCTTTGAACCTGGCAAGAAAATCAGTCACGGTACTTCCTCACAAACCACCACAGGCAGAACGTTGTTCTTACTTGTAGCTCCTAAAAGCCGAGTAGCTCCTAAAAGCCAACATAATGCTAAGAACCTATTGCGAGTAGGCATCATCCAAACATTTGCCCACGGTCAGCCTAATTTTAGCTTTATTTAACTTCACCTAAACTTAATCTTTTTTGGGACAAAGTACAAGAAGGCTTGACAAGCTCTACCTATTTACCTGTGCGATTTACACTCCTGCATGACCCAATGCCAACGCGGTCACTAACATTCCTAACACTAGAAAGGGCTGAGCGCTTGCCTGATATTTCACATCATTTTTGAGCGGGTCGCGCAGAAAATACATATCTTGAAACGTAATCTGGGGAACGATTAGCACTACTAGCAGGACGGCAGAGAGATTCTGGTGAATGTTGACCAAAAATGCCGCAATACCCGACTGAAAAATGTCAATCATCAGGACGCAAATCCAGGCGGCTGTACCAATGCCAAACATGACGGGCAGAGAGTCTAGACCGAGCTGGCGATCACCCTCCACACTCTTAAAATCATTCACGACCGCGATGCCCAAGCCCGCCATGCTGTAGAACAGCGTCAAGATGACGATCGTGGCATTGAGTTCACCAAACAGCGCATGACCCGCCCACCAAGGTAAAGCAATGTAGCTGGCTCCTAGAGCGTAATTGCCCAACCAGCCGTTTTGCTTCAGCTTCAGCGGTGGAGCAGAATAGATGTAGGACAGAAGAGAGCCACCGATCGCCAGTGCCGTAATAGTCGGAAAGCTATGACCTGCCCATTGATCAAGCGCAAAGGCAATGCCGAGACCTGCAAACAGCAGCACCAGGATTTGCGCCGTCACCTGCGGAATCGAAATCGCGCCAGAGGGAATTGGGCGGTAGGGTTCATTGATGGCATCAATGTCTCGATCGTAAAAATCGTTCATTGTCTGGGTGTAGCCTGTCAGTAATGGCCCGGACAGCAGCATACAGGCGGCAGCGATTAAAGTATTTTCCAGCGTCCAGGTGTAGTTTCCTGAAGACGCTGCGCCACACACTACGCCCCAAATCAGCGGAATCCAGGTAATGGGCTTCATCAACTGCAAGCGAATTTTCCAAATGGAAGTTTCGCCGGATTGCGCGCCTTTCATACCCAAAAGCTGTCGGGTTTTGGCGTTGCGATCGTCTGCGCTAGCAGAGACATTGGCAGACACGCTAGCAGCCTCAGAAGACAAGGCAGGAATTTCCGGTTCAGGCGAAGGAGTCGTAGGTTCAGACATGGCTCATGAAGAAACGCTTGTTTGAAGAAACTGAGTTGAAAAAATACAGAACCGCATTCTAGCGTAACGTCTATTGCGAAACTGCGGGAGGGCGATCACTTCCATATTTCACCGCTTGACGCTGTGCCGTCGTTAAATTGGGCAACGGCTGCTCTGTAAAGGCAAACGCTCTCTCAAACTGCAATCCAGCTTTCTGCATCACCCGAATCGAAGCCAGATTTTCGGCAAGTGCCCAGCCTACCACCCGCGGCACCTGAAGTTCGGTAAATCCTTTGTGAATTAGCGCTTTTGAGCCTTCGGTGGCGTAGCCTTTGCCCCACACGATTCGCCGCAGTCGGTAGCCCAAGGCAATTTCTTCAGGCGTGACTAGATTTAATTCAACCGCAAACGGATTTTCGATCGCCGGATAAAAATGAAACCAGCCGATAAATTCTTGGCTTACCTTTTCATGAACTGCCCAAAATCCAAAGTGTGGATATTTAGCGTAGTAGCTCAGAATTTTGGGCAGAAATTGATTTTGAATCACCTCAGTCGGGGTCGGAGTGCCGCCGTTAATAAAGCGCATCACCTGGTGATCGCTATCCAATGACATGAGATTCTCGACATCGGCGGGAGCAAACTGCCGCAAAATTAGGCGCGCTGTTTCAAGGAAAATACTCATGGCTTCAGGAAAAGATAGTTTCAAGGAAAAGTATGTTCTCGATCATCCCAGCCATGTACGCTAGTAACTAATTAGAATTTGCGCTGGGTTAAAGCTGAGATGACTTTCACGGACGGCTCTTCTACTGGCGGTTCTGCTACTGGCACCACTCGAGAATTTCAGTGGAATTGGCAAAAAAAGCCCGTCACCGTTGCCTATGAAACCTTTGGGTCGGGCAAGCCGATTTTGCTTTTACCTGCTCTGAGCAGCGTGTCTAGCCGCAGCGAAATGTATGGCTTAGCCGAGCGATTAGCAGAATATTATCAGGTTGTGATTCCCGACTGGGTAGGGTTTGGGCAATCCGATCGCCCTGCGTTTGACTATCGTCCTGCGCTCTACCACAGCTTCCTGAAAGATTTTATCCAGGCGGTTTTTACGGAACCTGTGGTAATCATTGCTGCTGGTCATGCGGCAGGATATGCCATGCAGATGGTGGCAGGTGCGCAGCGAGGCGTGATTCTGCCTGTCTCCTGGATTGTGCTAGTGGCTCCCACTTGGCGAGGTCCGCTACCGACGGCAATGGGCGATCGCCGCAAGGTCTACAGCGTTCTACGTTTTCTGATTCGTCTACCGCTGCTGGGGCAGTTTCTCTATTGGATCAACACCCTGCCCCCCATTCTGGGCTGGATGTATGGTCGTCATGTGGTGGGCGATCGCGCTCATCTTACGCCAGAGTTAATGGCTCGGAAATGGCGCACCACCCAAAAGCGAGGAGCCAGATTTGCCTCGGCGGCTTTTGTCACGGGGGCGCTTGACCCCGTGCATCGCCGTAAGCATTTCTTTGAATACTTCCAGCCGCCGCTGGCTGTGCCTGTACTCGTAGTGATTGGAGAACAAACGCCGCCCAAGTCTTTAGAAGAAATGGAAATGCTGGTGCATTTTTCTGGGGTGGGCTTGCAAGTTTATCGGATGCCTGGTTCTTTGGGACTGCATGAGGAATATCCGGAGCATCTGGCAGCCGGAATCTTGCCGTTCCTCAAAAAATACCTATCAGGTTCGAGAGTGAAGTTCTAAATTTCGTTTTGCTTCCTTCTCTTTTGACTCCACTTCCCACTTATTTAGACTGCGCCACCTCTATGCGATCGCCCATTATTACTGTCACCATCCCCGCCACGACTGCCAACTTGGGCGCAGGATTTGACTGCCTGGGAGCTGCCCTAAGCTTACATAACCAGTTTGTGTTTTCGCTGTTGTCTGGAGACCAGGAGCGATCGGATCGGGAGCGATCGTTTGTGATTGAGGCAACGGGTTCAGAGGCAGAGCGAGTCGCTACAAACAAAAGTAATCTGGCGTATCAGGCGTTTCTTAAGCTGTATCAGCGAATTGGGAAAACTCCCCCAGCCGTGCATCTAGAGATCGTGCTACAGGTGCCGCTGGCGAGAGGCTTGGGCAGTTCGGCAACGGCGATCGTCGGTGGGCTGGTGGGGGCAAATGCGCTTGCTGGGTCGCCGCTGTCGCTGGATCAGGTGATGGAATTGGCGATCGGGCTGGAGGGACATCCTGATAATGTGGTTCCGGCGCTCATGGGCGGCTGTCGGCTCTCGGCATCGGATGGGCGATCGGGCACGCAATCAAGCACAGATCAGGTCTGGACAATTTGCGATATTCCCTGGCATGAAGCGGTAGTGCCCGTAATCGCGATTCCTAACTTTGAGCTTTCTACAGCGGCAGCGCGACAAGTTTTGCCCGATCAGTATAGCCGTGCCGATGCCGTGTTTAACGTGGCTCATTTGGGGATGCTGCTGCGCGGAGTGGAGACAGGTCGGGCGGACTGGCTACGTACCGCTCTGAAAGACCGCATTCATCAGCCCTACCGTCAGACTTTGATTCAAGGATTTGAGCAGGTGCAGACGGCGGCTCTGGATGCTGGGGCGCATGGATTGGTGATTAGCGGCTCTGGTCCGACGCTCTTAGCGCTGACTCATCCTGACCAAATGGTGGCGGTAGAGACAGCAATGGCGGAGGCTTGGGTGGCTCAAGGCATTAGTGTCCAGACTCGAATTTTAGAAATTGATACAGCCGGAGCCGTCGTTGAGTCGCATCGCTAATTTACTTTTTGCCGTGAAGATTCATCACAAAAGGTCACATCAACTGTTAAGCTATTTTCTGGAAAAGGATATTTAAGTTTTGTAGCTATCCTTGAACCTGCCTGCCGATTTGGGAACGCGCAGTTTAGGTTTCTTCCAATTGTCCAATTGAGAAAATAACGCTGACGAGGG
>CASBQM010000784.1 GCA_949127645.1 Synechococcales cyanobacterium PMM_0036 | reverse complement strand
ATTTCAGACTTTCAGAGCAGTCACGCGATCGAGGGTTAACCAAGCCAAATCCTCAGGGGGCTGAAGCCGTTGTGCCGATGGTGGTCGAGCAGTCTGGCAGAGGAGATCGAGCGTTTGATATATACTCTCGGCTGCTGCGAGAGCGCATCGTCTTTTTGGGAACACCTGTAGATGACACCGTAGCAGACTCAATTATTGCCCAACTCTTGTTCCTGGATGCAGAAGACCCAGAACGCGATATTCAGCTCTACATCAACTCTCCGGGTGGCTCGGTGACGGCAGGTCTGGCGATTTATGACACCATGCAGCAAGTTCGTCCTGATATCGTTACGATTTGCTATGGTTTAGCAGCTAGCATGGGCGCTTTTCTACTGGCGGCAGGTGCAGCCGGAAAGCGGCTGTCTTTGCCCAGTTCGCGCATTATGATCCATCAGCCTTCAGGGGGGGCGCAGGGTCAGGCGGTAGATATTGAGATTCAGGCAAAAGAAATTCTGTACCTTAAACGGACGCTGAATGAATTGTTGGCTTATCATACAGGACAGCCCTTTGAGAAAATTGAGGCTGATACCGAGCGCGATTTTTTCATGTCCGCAGAAGAAGCAAACAACTACGGGTTGATTGACCAGGTCGTTGTTCGCCAAAACCTGCCCATGCCCGGAGAGTCTATTACCGCAGTTAAGTGAGGGGCGAATATGTCTAAGTATGACTCCCATCTCAAATGTTCATTCTGTGGTAAATCGCAGGAGCAAGTCCGCAAGCTAATTGCCGGACCCGGTGTCTACATTTGTGACGAATGCGTTGACCTCTGCAATGAAATCTTGGATGAGGAGTTGTTTGACTCTAGCGCCACAGTGCCTCAGCCTTCGGCGCGGCGTGACAATCATTCAGACAAGCGTCCAGCGCGATCGCCCAGTCTCTCAATGAATCAGATTCCCAAGCCCCGGGAAATCAAGAAGCATTTAGATGAAAACGTGATTGGGCAAGATGAAGCCAAGAAGGTGCTTTCAGTTGCGGTTTATAACCACTACAAGCGGCTGAGCTTCATCCAAGCGAAGGGAACCGCTAAACAAGAAGATACGGTAGAGCTGCAAAAGTCGAATATTCTGCTGATTGGGCCGACGGGCTGTGGCAAGACCTTGCTGGCACAAACCCTGGCAGAGATGTTGGATGTGCCTTTCGCGGTCGCCGATGCCACGACGCTAACCGAGGCAGGGTATGTGGGCGAAGATGTAGAAAATATTCTGCTGCGGCTGTTGCAGGTTGCTGATCTGGATGTGGAAGTGGCTCAGCGCGGCATCATCTATATAGATGAGATCGACAAGATTGCCCGTAAGAGCGAGAATCCTTCGATTACACGAGATGTCTCAGGCGAAGGCGTTCAGCAGGCTCTACTGAAAATGCTAGAGGGAACGATCGCCAATGTGCCTCCCCAGGGCGGACGCAAGCATCCTTACCAAGACTGCATCCAGATTGACACCAGTAATATTTTATTTATTTGCGGTGGGGCGTTTGTGGGGCTAGATAAGGCAGTTGAGCAAAGGCTGGGCAAGAAGTCGATCGGCTTTGTGCAGCCTGGAGAGGGTCAGCCGAAAGAAAAGCGGGCGGCAGATGTGTTGAAGCACATGGAGCCAGATGATTTGGTGAAGTTTGGCATGATTCCAGAGTTCATTGGTCGGGTACCTGTGATGGCGGTTGTCGATCCGCTGGATGAGGACGCGCTTTCAGAAATTCTGACGGAACCTCGGAATGCTTTAGTGAAGCAGTACCAAAAGCTGATGCGGATGGACAATGTGCAGCTAGAGTTTAAGCCGGATGCGGTACGGGCGATCGCCAAAGAGGCATACCGCCGCAAGACGGGAGCCAGAGCGCTGCGTAGCATTGTGGAAGAGCTAATGCTAGACGTAATGTATGAGCTGCCTTCCCGCAAAGACGTGACCCGCTGTGCGATTACCCGCGAAATGGTAGAGAAGCGATCGACGGCTGAGCTGTTGGTTCATCCTTCGTCGCTGCCAAAGCCCGAATCTGCCTAACTTCGACACTCCTCAAAATGCCTTACATTAACGTACGTGGTGTTGACCACTACTACGAATGGATCACTGCTTCAGAGCAATGTGCTTCAGGTGAAAAACCTCTAGATGGGAATCCAGTTTCAGATAAGCCCACTCTAGTATTTATTCACGGTTGGGCGGGTTCTACTCGATATTGGGAAACCACAGCACGATCGCTTACTGACCAATTCGACTGTTTGCTGTACGATCTGCGGGGGTTTGGGCGATCGCTCCTTCCCCGCCCAATTCCGCCAGATGTAGAGGCTCTGGGCTATGAGTTAGAGGGCTATGCTGACGATTTGGCGCTGCTGCTAGATGCCCTGAACCTGAAGCGGGTTTACCTCAACGCCCATTCTACCGGAGCCTCAATTGCCGTTCTGTTTGTCAATCGCTATCCTGAGCAGGTGGAGCAGGTGATTCTGACTTGCAGCGGCATTTTTGAATATGAGGCGCGATCGTTCAAACTCTTCCATCAGGCCAGTAAATATGTGGTGGGCTTCCGTCCAGACTGGATGACCAAAATTCCGGGAGCCGATCGGATGTTCATGACGCGGTTTTTGCGTCGTCCCATAGCCGCAGCCGCTCGGAAAGCCTTCCTTGAAGATTTTGTCGCCGCAGACTACGAGGCGGCGCTGGGCACTGTCTACACAGCAGTTAGCCAAAAAGCGGCAGAGGAAATGCCTCAAGAATTTGCCCAGTTGCCGGTTCCTACGCTGCTGATTTCTGGAGAGTATGACCAGATCATTCCGGCAGAGCTGGGGAGACGTGCGGCTGGGTTAAACGATCGCATTCAGCAGGTGGTGATGACTAACACGGCGCATTTTCCTATGCTGGAGGATGCGGAAACCTATCTCCAAGCGCTGCGACAATTTTTGCGCCTACCCCAGGCGATCGGCTGAAGATTACTCTAGACCTAGCTCGCGCTTGAGAAGGCTGATCGACTTTGCGCCAATGTAGTTGTCGCAACAGATGAGATTCGGGGCGCGAATCAGATCATCTCTGGCAACGCTGACTGCCGCCTTGACCGCGCCACAGCTTGCCTGATCGAAGCTAAAGATCGTCTGGGCACTCCGCACGATCGCATTCAGCCGATAGGTGTCGTGAGCCTGTGCCGTCATAATCAGCAAACTTTCGCCCCGCAGGCTATAAACAATTACTTCCGAAGCTCGTAGAATGCCGGGGCTGAGGCTGACTAGCCCTAGGCAGCTATCTTTGGGCAATTTCAGCAGTTTTTGAATCTCTTGAGCATAGTCATAGATATCGATCGGGATGACGCGCACAGACTTAGGAGAGGCGATCGCCTCTGCTTCGCCAATGAAATAGCGGCTAGTGACGACCGTACCCGATCGCGCTTGATCTAACACCTGAGCCAGTTCTTCCATAGGCACGAGCTGCACCGGGATATTCAGCGCTTGCTCCAGCTCTTGCACCATTAGCTCACCCACGCCAATGTCTTGGGTAGGAACCGTCACTAGTACACGGGCACTGCACCTTAGCCGCCAGTCAATTTCCGCCAAAAACAGCTCTCTCGCCTGGGTCAGAGAGCAGCCTTGACCTAGCAGCTCATCCAGACTACGCTGCACCAGCTTGTGGGCTTCGGGATGCTGATCCATAATGGGCGAAGGCGATCGCCCTTTGGCATTGCCGCCCTCGTCGCCCTGCGCCCGGACATAGATGCCAGAACCCGCCTGAGCATCTACAATGCCATCTTCTTCAAGCTGGCGATAAACTTTGCTAATGGTGTTGCGGTGCAACCCGGTTTCCATGGCAAGCTGCCGCGTGCTGGGCAGCCGATGACCGGGCGGATATTGGCGAGAGGCGATCGCAAAGCGAATTTGACTATAAAGCTGAGAAGATGCAGGGATATCGCTATCCGGTTGAATATGAAACCGAACCATCGAAGCCTCCACGATGCTCTGGCGTTTAGCTAAGCCAGGTTTTTTACAAATAACGGTAATCAGGATAACGGTAATTAGGGCAAGGCTTAATCTGTATCAAGCTACTGCAATTCTAATAAAGGAATGACCGAACCATTGATTATTTCACGGTTTGTATGCCAACTGAATAGCGATCGCCAATCTACCCAATTTTCTCCATGAAGATCAAGCTATGAAAATCAAGATATTCAAAGTACCGCAAAGCAGTCCCGATGATATGACTGCTCTGGATCTGCTGATCCAAAGTCAGGCTTTAGACCCGGCAAAAATTGTGGCAATCTTAGGCAAAACTGAGGGGAATGGCTGTGTCAACGATTTTACTCGCGGATTTGCTGTACAGACTCTCAAGGCATACCTCAAAGCCACTTGCTTACAGGCAGGACATGACCCCGCGATCGCAGATTCGATCGTCTATGTCATGTCGGGCGGCACTGAGGGCGTTTTGAGTCCTCATCTGACGCTATTCACCCGCGAATTTTCGCTAGAAGACGAGCCTCGTCATTGGGGTCTGGTGCTGGGCGTTAGCCACACCCGGAACTTTTTGCCCCAAGAGATTGGCACATTAGCAATGGTAGATAGCGTAGCGGAGGCTGTAGAGCTGGCGATCGCCCAGGCGGGTCTAGAAAAACCAGACGTGCATTTTGTGCAAATCAAGTGTCCGCTAGTGACAGCATCGCAGATAGGAAGTATGGGGCAAAGCAGCTATCAGTCTATGGCGTACTCGCGCGGGGCTTCTGCCCTAGGGGTGGCGATCGCATTAGGGGAGATCGATCGAGAAACACTTCGCCAGAGTGATATCTGCGTCAACTACGATCTATACTCCTCGGTGGCTTCCACTTCGGCAGGTGTAGAGTTGCGAAACTGCGAGATCCTCGTCCTGGGGAATGCCGCGCATTCTGCCAGCGATTATGTCATTCAACACGCCACCATGGGTCATGCTCTGGATGTGGAAGCAGTGCAAAAGGCGATCGCGCTATTATCCCAAGGGCAAGCAGGACTGGGGCGAGCGCAAATTGTAAATGTGTTTGCCAAGGCAGAAGCCGATCCGTCCGGGCTAATTTTAGGAAAACGACATACGATGCTGGATGACTCAGATATCAACCATACCCGCATGGCACGGGCTGTTGTGGGAGCGGTCATTGCCTCCGTGGTGCAAGATCCAATGGTGTATGTGTCGGGAGGAAGCGAACATCAGGGTCCCCCAGGCGGCGGTACAGTTGCCGCGATCGCCAAAATTAGGTAGCTAAAGGCAAAATATGACCGAAACCGCCATCCGCACTACCCAAGTTCGAGTGCCTAACAGAGATTTGCAAATCGCAGCCTATTTGGCAGAACCGATCGCCGCTTCAAACTTTCCTGCCATTATCGTCCTCCAGGAGATCTTTGGAATCAACGCACACATCCGCGATATTGTAGAGCGCTTTGCTAAAGCGGGATATGTGGCGATCGCGCCTGCCCTTTATCAGCGCCTTGCCCCTGGATATGAAAGTGGGTACGATTCTGAAGAAGTTAAGCAAGGACGGATTTATAAAGACCAGACTCGTGCCAATGAGCTGCTTTCAGATATTCAAAGTACGGTGAATTATCTGCACACCCTGCCTTCTGTGAAGCCAGGGGCGATCGGCTGTATTGGCTTTTGCTTTGGCGGACATATTGCCTACCTGGCGGCGACATTGCCAGACATCAAAGCCACAGCTTCTTTCTACGGTGCGGGCATTCCTACCTTTACTCCAGGGGGCGGCGAACCGACGATCGCCCATACGCCGGATATTCAGGGCACTCTGTACGCCTTCTTTGGCATGGACGATGCCAGTATTCCTCCGGCGCACATTGAGCAAATTGAGGCGGCGCTGCAACAGCACCAGATTCCCCACAAAATCTTCCGCTATGCCGGAGCCGAGCATGGATTTTTCTGCGATCGCCGTGCTGCTTACAGCGCCGCCGCCGCCGCCGATGCCTGGACACAAGTTCTAGCGCTGTTCAGCCAGCTTTAGGCAGACGTGTCCTGACGACTCGAAATTACTTGAATTGTAGATTGTTGACAATCTACAATTATTTACCTAAACTAGCTTTCATAGCTTTGCTCCGGGCAAATAACCTATGCAATCGATCGATCTGACTCTTCAGAACTGTATGCCGTCCGCAGAAACCTTAGACGAGAAGGCTTTGCGAATTCAGCTTGCTGCTACCTATCGGCTGATTGACAAATTTCGTATGTCCGATCTAGTCGAGACTCACATTTCGGTGCGGCTACCCGGACCCGATCAGTTTTTGCTGAACCTCTACGGCATGATGTTTCACGAGATCATGGCTTCTAGTCTGCTCAAAGTGGATCTAGAAGGCAATCTTGTTGAACCCGGAAGCCAGATCGTCAATCCCGCAGGGTTTGTCATTCACAGCGCCATTCATGCGGCGCGCACCGACATTTCTTGTGTGCTGCACACCCACTCACGCTATGGCACTGCCGTTTCGCTATTGGAATGCGGTTTGCTGCCCGTTTCCCAATTTGCACTTCAGTTTTACGATCGCCTTGCCTATCACGACTACGAAGGAGTTTCGCTCAATCTCGTCGAGCGGCAACGCCTAGTGAACGATTTAGGGAAGCACAAGGCAATGATAATGCGCAATCACGGGTTACTCACCGCAGGACGCACCATTCCTGAAGCTTTCATTCTCATGTATTACCTAGAGAAATCTTGCGAGATTCAAATCTTGGCGCAATCTAGCGGCAGCAAGCTAGTTATGCCATCAGAGGCAGTCTGTCAGACCTCGGCTCAGCAGCAGGATATCGACATGGAGAATCTGGGACAGCTTCAGTGGGGGGCGCTGATGCGTCTGCTCGATCGCGATGATCCTTCTTACCGGAACTAATGCGAATACCTACTCGACTGAAGGTCAAAATGAACGCTAAAGCACAGCCCTCCATTATTCCCCGCAGCTTAGATGCGCAAGTGGCAGATTTGTTGCGAAATGAGATTCTCAGCGGCGCACTATCTCCCGGTTCGCGCCTGTTGGAAGTTGACTTATCCGATCGGCTCAATCTCAGTCGTGGCACCATTCGATCGGCTTTGCAACAGTTGACTTATGAGGGCCTGGTAGTGCAATTTCCCTATCGCGGCTGCATCGTGGCAGGGCTGACGGCACAAGATGCTTGGGAGCTGTATACCCTGCGGAATGCCTTAGAAAGCTTGGCGGCTCGACTGGCAGCAGAAACCATGACGCTTGAAAAAGCGGCAGTTTTAGAGGCGGCGCTGCAAGAACTCATTCAGACCACAAAAACGGCAGATTGGCAGGCGATCGCTGACGCTGATTTTGCCCTTCATACCACTATCTTTCAGCTTTCAGGGCATCGTCGTCTTCAGCAGCAATACCAGATTGTCGGGCACCAAATTCGGCTCTACATTGCCTCCTGTAATGCCCTGCAAGCCGACTTACCAGAAATTGTGGCGCAGCACATTGATCTGGTTAAAGCGATCTGCTCTGGGGATGCCAACCTTGCTGAACAGATTGCGCGAGAACACAACACAGAAGGTCAAGCTTTGATTGATCAACTGCAAGCCGTTGAAGATAATCCAGCCCAAGACCCGCCACGAATCTAGCCTCAAAAACCACAGCCATGACTCATTCTGTTCCCCGTTTTCACCTGGCATTTCCCGTGGTCGATCTAGCGCAAACGCGATCGTTTTATTGCACCGTATTAGGATGTGCAGTCGGGCGAACAAGCGATCGCTGGATTGATTTTGACTTCTACGGTCATCAAATCACGGCGCATCTGAAACCAGAACTATGCGATATGACTGACACGAATCTTGTAGACGGTGATGCCGTGCCTGTAAGGCATTTCGGCATCATTTTAGAGTGGGAAACCTGGCATCAGTTAGTCGATTGCCTCAAAGACCAGGCTTTTATAATTCCGCCCCATATTCGGTTTGCAGGCGAAGTGGGTGAACAGGCGACGCTCTTTATTCAAGATCCCAGCGGCAATGCTTTGGAATTTAAATCTTTTCGAGATCAGTCCCGCATCTTTGCAGCCTAAATTAACTCTCTTGCCCTAAATTTTTATTTATGCTGAACTTCGAGCAATACCAGGTTCTAACGTTTGATTGTTACGGAACGTTAATTGATTGGGAAAGCGGAGTGTTAACTGCTCTACACGCAATTCTAGATTCCTATGATATTCAAATAGAGGATGAGAAAATTCTGGAGCTATTTGCAGAATTTGAATCCACTGAGGAAAAGGAGTATAAGAGCTATCGTGAGGTGCTAAAGGGGGTAGTTAGACGGTTTGGCGATCGCCTTCACTTCCAACCTTCTGCCGCTCAGCAGGAGGCTTTACCGAACTCGATTCAGCACTGGCAGCCTTTCCCAGACACAGTTGAGGCGCTCAAGCAGCTCAAGCAGCGATTCAAGCTGGTAATTATTTCCAACGTGGATGACGATTTGTTTGCGGGTACGGCTGAGCATTTGCAGGTCGAGTTTGATCAGGTGATCACGGCTCAGCAGGTAAAAAGCTATAAGCCCTCTCTCAATAACTTCGAGGTGGCTTTCGATCGCCTTGGCGTACCTAAAGCGCAGATTCTTCACGTTGCCGCCAGTTTATATCATGATATTGTGCCCACTAATGCTCTAGAGCTTGCTAATGTGTGGGTTAACCGCAGAGTCGGCATGACCGGATCGGGGGCGGCGAAGGAGGCGATCGCTCAGCCCAATTTGGAAGTTCCCAATCTTCGCGTTCTTGCCGATTTAATTGCCGATGCGGGTTAACTGAGTCTCTAACCGAGCCGTGAAATAGTCATATCAAAAGGGAACTCGGTAAAATAAGAACCAACCTCACACTTTCATCTCCCTGTGACTCAACCTGAAGCCCTCCAAGACCTGCTGAATGCCGTGGCTCTGGGAGAAGTTACCCCAGAAGTTGCCCTTAATAAGCTCAAGCACTTTGACTTTGAGCCTGTTGCCGAGTTTGCCAAAGTGGATCACCATCGATCGCTGCGTACAGGTTTCCCAGAAGCAATTTGGGGCTTAGGCAAAACGCCTGAGCAGATTATTCAAATCATCCTGACCATGCGGCAACGCAACCCGGTGGTGATGGCAACCCGGATTGAGCCAGCAGTCTACGCCCAGCTTCAGGCAGAAATCCCGGATTTGCGCTATTACAAAATGGCGAAAATCTGCGCTCTGCACCCGTCTGAGCTACAGCCAAAATATCTAGGCACCATTACGCTGCTATCGGCTGGAACGGCGGATCTGGCGGTGGCTGAAGAAGCAGCAGTCACGGCAGAGCTTTCAGGATTCCAAGTAAAGCGGCTCTGGGATGTAGGTGTGGCGGGTATCCATCGGCTGCTAGATAATCGTCAGGTGATTTATGATGCTGATGTGCTGATTGTGGTGGCGGGTATGGAGGGGGCTTTACCTAGCGTCGTTGCCGGTCTAGCGGACTGTCCGGTGATCGCGGTTCCCACCAGCATCGGCTATGGAGCCAGCTTTAATGGACTTGCGCCGCTGCTAACCATGCTCAATTCCTGCGCGGCAGGTGTAGGCGTGGTGAATATTGACAACGGATTTGGGGCTGCTATGT